>CAMGKS010000044.1 GCA_946056785.1 uncultured Clostridia bacterium | reverse complement strand
TTTGTGACAGCCTCTGATGCAAGATATGTTTAAAGTTGGATGAATATATTAAGAGATGCTTATGGTTGTACTTCATTCGATGCAAGACATAATGAAAGAAGGGTAAATTATAATCCATTAGAATTAAGAAAGGAGGCTTTAATCAAAAGGTTGAACAATAATACAATAAGTAAAACATATATCGAAAAATTTTTTGATTTAGTTAAATAGTTATGTATACAATATTAGAAACATTTGTTGGTGCTGGCGGATCTCACATTGGGTTTAAAAAAGCTGGATTTAAATCAATTTTTGTCAATGACATTGACAAAAACTTTTTAAAAACTTTATGTTATAACAATCCTGACACGGAAAAAACAGCGATTATAAATAATGACGATATATTAAATTTGGATGGAAATAAAATTTTAAAACAAACAAAACTCCATAAAGGAGAGTTGGATGTTATGTTTGGCGGTATAGTTTGTAAAGGATTTAGTCTTGCTGGTGAACGTTCTCCAAATGATCCAAGAAATTATTTTTATAGAAAACAATTAGAATTAGTTAGTATACTTAAGCCCAAAATAAGTATAATAGAAAATGTTCCGGGCATTATAAACGCAGAGATATTAAGGCATGATATTAATAATGAAGTGAAAGAAAAAGTAGACACATTATGGAAAAAACTTGAGAATTACAAAGGGCAAAAAGCATATTATCGAAAAGCAGATAAAATAACAAAAGATTTTGAATATGATGGAAAATTTTTAAGAGAAGAAAAAGATAAATTGATTCAAGAATTAAAAGAAAAAAATCTTTTAATATCTGTAAAAGAAGATATTGAATTAATATACAATGAGCTAGGTTATACATTACAATATAAAGTATTAAATTCTAGCTGGTACGGTGCTGCTACCAAAAGAGATAGAGTTCTTTTTGTTGCTGTAAGGAATGACATTAATGAAAAATATGAGTATCCAAAAAAAGAATTTGGTGAAGGAACTAATAAAAAACTTACAACAGTATTTGACGCATTAAAATTAATTGATTATACGGATAAAGATGATTTGGACAATATACCAATGAACCATTCTGCAAAAACTATTGAAAGATTCAAATATATTGGTCAAGGAGAAAACCTGGCAGAAAAAATTGATATACTACCAAATGAATTAAAAATTTCAAAGTTTTATTCTCGTGGTAGCACAATGAGATTAGATGGAAATAAACCAAGCCCTACATTAGTACCTGGGCATAGTAATTTTCCAATTCATCCAACGGAGAATCGTTGTATTACTGTTAGAGAAGCAGCAACAATTACTGGATTTCCGACAAATTACAAATTTTTTGGTAGTCATACAAAACGCTGTGAACAAGTTGGCAATGCAGTCCCACCAGCATTAGCATTTGCTGTTGCAAAACAATGTGTTGTTTTGCTTGATAAATACTACAAGAAAAAATAAATAATTAAACAAAAAAGGAACAGTACATTGCATTTGCATTGTTCCTATTTTGTTATTTCGCTAGTTTCTAAAGTGCTAGCCTTTAATCGTGCGTTTAATCATTGACGTACGTTTAATCATTGACGTATAACGTTTAATCTTTGACGAAAATATAAATCGCTATAAACGATAACGCTCTAACGATATTAACTTTCCCCGTTTTCAATTTTAACGTTTATTCGGCTGCTTCCGTAGGCGGCGTATAATAATAAGTTCCCTGATAATTACTTTCAGTATACATATTTGTAACGCGTATTAAATATTTACCGATCGGAGCCGCTTCGCCACGATTGTTATACTTTTCCTCTTCGGCTCTGCCAATGTTAAAAACAAGTTTAAAAGACGTTTCTTCGGCAAAATTTTTCTCAAGAACGTTAAAACCGTTTATTGCGGCAGACTTTGCAACGTCAAAATCAAACGATTTGCTATTATCCACGGAAACTTCTGCCCTGACGTTAAGTTTTTTCATATCGCCTTTACTCTTTACGTTCATAATAAAAAACACGTTCTCTTCGTCGGCATTTACCGTAGCTCCGCCAAATTCTACAAAGCTGTATGCGTTAACTCCGTCTATCGGAATAAAATAAGCGTTTTCGTCACCGATTTTATACCCGAATGGACAAACTTTAACGCCCTCAGGTTCAACAACATTTTGGCTGTCGCAAGCACATAAACATACGACAAAAACTATAAGCATTAAAAATAAAACAAGTCTTTTTTTCATTATCTCACCTTTGTAAAACAATACCCTGAAATACACTTCGCATTTATACCATACATATCATAATACCTTGGCTCCGTATCCCAATTATCTGCAATTGTAAGCGTTTTTTTGTAATCATAATATTTTACACCCAAAATAACTTTCTTTACCTTTGCATAAGTTGCATATCCAAAAACCGTCAACTTGTGAGCACCATACACGCCTCCACCAGTTGACATCATAACAGGATAACCTGCGTTAATATCCGTCATAACTCTCGCTTCATAAGAAAGTGAGGATAAATCCCAACCATTTATCGAATAGCCATACTGTGCCGCAACTGATTTCATTGTAGAAAGTGATTCGTCACCGGAAAAACCACCTACTTGATACCCATGAGTTTTTATTGCATAGTCCCTAATTGAATTGTAAAGTTTAGGTAATTTCATTGGCTCTATTAGATATTTACCGGTTTGAGCATATTTCGAATAAAAATAATCGTTTTTAGGGTCAACCAGAATCTTATCGTCCGATGCAGGGAGCTTAGGCATTTTCCCTGATGTTTTATAAAAATTGAGCACAGTAAATATTGAGTTTAAAGCACAATTTCCTTCACTCCACGATATACCAGTTTCCTCATCGACTTTAAAATACAAACTAGTATAATATTGATCAAAACAAGAAAAATTATTAAGAGTTTTATTAGTCTTATGTATCCAGTAACTTCCGCCGTAAGTTTCATTCAGATAAGTTCTTATATCGCTTATAACATTTTTCCCATTTTGTGCCCAATTACCATATTGAATATCATTCTCTCCATTATCAATTACTTCTATTTCATAATACTCGAATTCCCCATTATTGTCAATATACATAAATCCATCGTCTATTGCATAATACGAGTATTCAAGTTCTCTTAAATATGGCAAATCGCCACTCGTTTCTAATGCAACCAGTTCATAGTCATCCGCCAAAATCATGTATCCATTGTTGCCGTCAAAATCAAGATAAACGCCTTCATTATCAAGAGTCATAATATATATCGGAATTCTAAATTCAACATACGTTGCATTTAAAGGGCATTCTCCATCTTCTAAAATCAAATTATATTCATTTACAAAATCAATCAAATTATCAGAAACAAAATCTGCCACGGTCATACAATCGCTTGCAAGATAATCGCCGATATTATCTTCGGTTATTTCGCCCGGTTGCACGTTAAAAGTCACTGTCAATAAAGTGATAAGTATAAGAATAAATTTAGTTGCTGTAATCATCTTTTTCTCCTATTAATCATATTTGACTTTTTAGTCCTTAAATAGACTACTTCTCAATTGATTTACAAGCAAACTTTTTAATTGTAATGTTTTGTTGATTTATAAAAATTTTTATCGAATTTTGTCTTATTTAAACCGAACAAAACAAACCTAAACGCGCACCTATAAATATGTTTAATCATTAATAACGACAATAAATTTTTTATCTTCCTATCGATTTTATGTTTTCCGCTTAAAGGATAAAAATTAAAAACCGCAGTAAAACTACTGCGGTTTTAATTTTTGTTAAATCTAAATAAAACTTAAATAATATACTTTGCGTTCTTTTTAGGAGCGGCGTTGAGTTCTGCTTTCTTTTCTTCATAGCCTGCTCTGTTAAAGAGTGCGTACGTTGCGTTTTTGCCTTCTTCAACGCCCGGTTGATTGAACGTATCGATATTGAGCATCGCTCCGCAATATGCCGTTTCAAGCTGGAAAAACATAAGAAGCTGTCCTAAAGTGAATGCGTTAACCTCAGGCAACAAAATCGTATTGTTCATATGTTTTGAGCGTGTAAGCGCATATTCCGTTGCAACCCTTTCAGTGTTGATAAGTTCGCTCATTGTATGACCGCAAAGGAAGTTTACGTCCTTAAACTCTTCCGCACCGTTTGCTATCACGACGTCTCCGCGGAATTTTTCAACGCCGATAATCGTAATAACTTTATCGAAAGGACCTTCGGTGTAAAGTTGTACCTGGCTGTGTTGATCGGTAACTCCAAGAGCTTTAACAGGAGTTTGTCCGACGTTTACCGTCTTTCCGTCAAGGTCTTTTGCTTTGCCGAGAGATTCGCCCCAAAGTTGGCAATACCAGTCGGCAATATATTTAAGGCTGTCGGCATAAGGCATCATAACCGAAATGTTTTTTCCTTTTCCCATAGCGATAAATTGAAGAAGTGCCGCCATAAGAGCAGGATTTTTGAAAGCGTCGCAAGACGAACAAAGCTCGTCCATAAACTTTGCACCGCTAAGCATACCCTTTATATCGATACCCAAAACTGCGGCAGGAAGAAGACCTACCGGACAAAGTTCGCTGAATCTTCCGCCAACGCCGTCAGGAATGTAGAAAGTTTTAAAACCTTCCTGCTTTGCAAGCTTGATAAGGTTTCCTTTCTTTTCGGAAGTCGTTGCTATAATATTGTTTTTGTAGTCCTTTCCGAGAGCCTTTTTAAGTATATCCGTTATGATGAGATATTGGCTCATAGTTTCGGAAGTCGCACCCGACTTTGTTATCACGTTAAACATAGTGCGTTTTACGTCGATAACGTCGAGAAGGGCAAGCATTCTTTCAGGATCTACGTTGTCCTCGACAAAAAATTTAACGCCTCTTTTTTCTTTCGGCAAATCATTGTAACGCAAATGGCATAATGCGTTGAATACGGCAATAGGTCCGAGTGCACTTCCGCCTATTCCCAAAACAACGAAATTATCGAAATCTTTCTGTACCGACTTTGCGGTAGTTAAAATATCTCCTACTATTTCGTCTTGATTATAAGGAAGGTCTGCCCAACCCATCATAGCCGTTCCTCTGTTAGCTTTGAAAAAGTCAAACGCTTTTTTTGCTACGTCGGACGCCCCGACAAGTTCTTTTTCTTCAATGCCTTGCTCGCCGATGAAATCGGACATCATATTGTTAAAATCAAATTTAATTGCTTCCATAATATCTCCTAATTGTTATTCTTATATTAAATACAAACTAAAAGCAAACGCCGCTTCATTTGCATTTCGATTTTATCTCAAAAAAACTTAAAACTAAAAAAACAATAGACAACGTTAATTATTCACCTTGTCCATCAAATTTTTCAATTCGTCGAAAGGTTTATACAAGCTGTTAAGATTAGGATAATCTTTTGAATAAAGCTCGATAAGCACCGGCCCGTCGAAACCGCTATCTTTTAAGGTTTTAAACAATTTTTCAAAATCGCAAGTTCCTTCAAACGGCAGGCAGGTATTTCCGTTATCGTCATAGTCGGTAATATGCACCGTTTTAAGTCGGTTTCCGTAAACCTTGATGAATTCGTTATAATCTACGTTTGCCTGCTTTGCCTGCTTTATATCCAAAGTCGCTTTAAGATGCGGCGCAAGCGGAGCAATTCTTTCAAACACCTTCGGTTCGTTGTTAAACGCCCAATGTACGTTTTCAAGGCACAAATCGATTCCGTACTCGTTAGCTTTTAAAGAAAGTTCTTCATATCTTAAACCGACTTTTTCAAAATCGTAAACGGTTGTCTTTTTAACTCTCGTCTGACCGTGAAAAGTATAATTTTTTGCTCCAAGCACCTGCCCGGCTTTCAGAACTTTTTCAAAAAGCTTTTCTCCGTCACGCCGTGTACGCTCTGCCGGATTGAAAAGCATCGGCTCGAAACTCGTCGTATAACTGTGTACCGAATGTACGTTAACGCCGTATTTTCTGTCGCTTAAAACTTTTGCAAAATCCAATTCATATTCCGAAAAGGTTGTCAGAAAAACCTCGCACACGTTAAAGCCGTAACGACGCACAAGTTCAAACGCTTCTTCTGTTTTTGCCACGTTAAAAAACGAAGCCGTACTTATACCTAATTCCATAAATTTGATTATAAAACTAAAAATCGCCATAGTCAAGTATTAGCCGATTTTATTCACCGCATTGAAAAATTTGAATTAACGCAAAACGACTATTTATTGACAATAATAAAAACGCAAAATGTAACCGCAAAAAATTTTATATCAAAATAATCTATATTAAAAGCAAAAGCAATTCCGCCGCTAAGATTTCAAAATTAAACTTCCCAAAAATAAAAAAGCCGCAGTCCCCTGCGACTTTTTAAATTATTGTTTTTTACAATTTTGCTGCGACTTGTTTTCAAAACTCGCTTCCGTACCGTTATCTATGGCAGTACCGCTTGCCGAAACAGCGGTTTTACCTTCTTCGGTTTTCCCTACTTCGGTATCTTTCGACGACAACGTATTTACTCCCGCTTTTATTTTATCGGCAATCGCTTTCGGATCTACGGTGATACCTAAAATAAGCAACACACTTGCAAGTCCCGATATTGCCGTTTCGATTTCCTCTCCGCCCATCTCTATGCCGAACGCTCTTAAAGCCATTATCACGGCGCTGATCAACGCGACCCAAAAATTAGCAGACTTTAACTTCTCTTTTATCATCTTCTTCCCCCTCAGAAACGGCGGTTTTCGCCATTCTTTGACTCTTTACCGTTTTAGGTTTCAACTCACTGACGGCAAGCAAAATATTTTCGGTATTCAATGAAATACTTTTCAATTCGCTGGCCACACATTCCACGACTTTCAATCTTTCGGTAAGCTCCGCTATCGCTGTGCTATACGCTTGTTCTCTTGACTTGTTTTCCTTCAAGGTAAAAGCCAGAAGAAAAACGAACAAGCATGCCCAAACACCGTTAGCAAGCACCTGACTTAAAAAATTCTCCCACATATATAACCTCTAAAAATATTTTTTCGTTTTTGACTGTTTATTGCTTAAAACGTCTTTCAGTTTGTCATAATAAATACCGAGATAATATTTCATTGACGGACTGGCATTCAAAGCGTCGAGAGCAATATCGCTTGACAATGAATTGTAATAATCAAACGCAATATTATATCTTTGCTCATAGTTATCTTTTTTATCGCCCGTATATCCGTTTTCTTTTTCGTATTCTTCAGTCAACTTATCTTGTTCCTGTTTTTCCTTTAAATAATCGTTTATTGCTTTTTCTCTTTCCAAAGCGTAACGGTTTTGCTTTTCAATTATTTTGTTATTGTATTCTTCATATTTTTTTACGATAGCGTCACGCTCCTTCGTGAGATCGGCAAGCTTTTCTTTTACGTCCGACGCATATTTCACGTCAAGATTATTTAAGGCATTTTCACGAGTTTCTTTAAGATTTTCAATCTGAGCGTCAATCGAGTCCACCGCCGTGCGATATTTTTTTACAACTTCGTCTTCGCTCTGCTGACCGTTTTCGTTGACTTCGTTCAGACTATTTTGAAAAATACTCGAGCGTGTAGTTCCCCTCTTAATAGCGTTTGACTTAACGTCTGAAAAAGCTTCTTCAATCTTTTTTTTAAGGTCGTTCAGTTCCGACTGTTCCTTTTGCTTGGTCTCCGAAAGCTTTACGCCGAGATTTTCAAGTTTTTCGTTTGTTTCGGAATTTATTTTATTTTTTTTATCGTTATAATCGCCAAGCAAACTTGATTTTGCTCTATCGTCAAGTTCCTCGTCCGTAGCCACCGTATATTCAACCGTTTTCAGTCCACTGTCGCTCGGGAAAAGCTCGTCAACGTCTTTTTCCGGTTCTTTTCCCATCTGATAAAGTTTTTCAAGCTGTTTCATTTGCTCGGTTATTTTACTTTCGCCCTTTAACGCGTCGGCAATTTTAGCTGACTTTTCTTCTTCCAATTTTTGTTTGGTTTTAAAAAGGTCTTTAAAATCTTCCCAAAATGACATATCATACACCGCCTAAGCTCTTTACTTTTTGTTCTAAATAGTAAATTCTTTTATTCAAAGCTTCGAGCATTATCATAATTTTTTTATAATCCATTATTCCACCAAATCGAATTCCAATTCTATAGGCTTTACGTCGATATCGTTACCCGTTATAGAAAAACTCATAACGTATCCCGAACGTTCAATCCTTATATTCTGCCACTTATCGGCACCGTATACTTTATACGTAGTCGTGATTCCGTCGGCATTTACTGAAAAAACCATATCGTAAACAGTATAAATTCTTATGCGACGCAATACCTTTTTATCGTTCGTGCCGAAATTAGTCTCTATGCTTTCCCATATTTTTGTTGTTTTAAGACCGTAATTCTCACCCTTTTCGATTATTTCGCTAATTTTGTCGTCACCCGACGTTACGGCATAAACCTTATTCAAATGATGTAAATTTACCGCAAGCAATTTCAAAACGTTTACGCCCCCGAAAATCGAAAACGTTTTCTGTCTTAAATCGTAAACGACAACGGCATTATTATCTCCCGAACCGCTTTCACCGTTGATTTCAAGTCTTGTCGCATAGTAATACTTATCGCCCAATGCTGCTGCTGTAAGCGAGCTGTCGTCTGCAATTTTAGGCATATTTCTGTTAAGTCTCGTTACCGTGTACCCGTCGAAAGAATAAAAGCCGCTTATCGTAAGAAAGTAAATGCAATCGCCCGACTGAACGACGCTTCCACCTATTATACGATCTATGCCGACTGCTATTTTAGATACGGTAAATTCGCTTTGGTCGGCGTATGCCGTAATTCGCATTATGGCATTTTCTTTGAACACAAAAAGATAGTCGCCTAAACTTACGACCTCTAAAAGAGTTCCGTATTCGTCTTGAAATTCAATATATCCCGCCTCATCCGAAGATACCGTCCAGTTGAGCGGATTAAAATCTTCAGAAAACCAAACTCTGTTTCTGTCGTTGCGTGTAGTTGCAAAAACCCTTTCGTGATGAAACGCCATAGAATTAAATCTCGGGGCGGACGTGTTGAAACTTGCCGTCATATCGTTCAGCATTATAAGATAATTTGTATTTCCGGAAATCAACGCTACGTCGGTACCGTTGCTGTTAAAACTGACGGCGCAGCCTTTGCCGTTCGTCGTAACGTTCGTTACGCATTGCCAACTGCCCGTTCCGTAAAGCGGCAGAGAATAAAGCAAATTATATGTAGTATGGGCAATCAAACGGTCATCGTAAGTTCCGTTGTCAAGCGTTCGGCGATACAAAAATAAATCTTTTATTTTTTCTTTCGAACCTATCAGCGAAGCAAGAGCAGGCATATCCGTCGGGACAGACGTATTTGAAATTTGTCTTTGTCCCCTTCCTAAACCTATACTCGATTTCAACGTACCGTTAAGATGCGTCACACCCATAC
>CAMGKS010000043.1 GCA_946056785.1 uncultured Clostridia bacterium | reverse complement strand
GTCTTTTCAATGAGTCTGTCGGCAAGCGTGCTTTTGCCGTGATCAATGTGTGCGATTATTGAAAAATTTCTGATATTATCCTGGCTCAAATCTGTCCTCACAATTCGAATTGCTATTTCGTTTTTTTAATTCATATTAAATAATTCGTTTTTAAAATTTATTTTTAATACGTACACGGATAAAAAATGCATAATTTTTTTATAACTTTCCGCATACGCGCATACATAGTTAACAGGCAAAACAAAAAACGTATTGAAATATAAAAAGAAACTTGTCGTGCATAAAAATTAAAACGCTTTTTTCTTTTGCTAAATTTCAAACTATTACTTTGCCATGGAGGTATAATAAAACCTTGACAATATTATAGTAAAAAATTATAATTTAGGCAATCATAATTTTTATTGCGAGGAAAAAATGTTAAAAACCGTTTGTGAAAATCTTAACAATAGAGGATTTATAGCTTTTTGCGTTAAAGACGCAGACGAGGCGTTGAAAAAATCATTGGAAATCATCAAGCAAAATGAAATCGCTTCTTTTGGCGGCTCTGAAACCGTAAAATCAATCAAACTTGCCGAAAAACTAATTGAGCGCGGTTCTGTGATTTGTCATCGTTCCTACTTAAAAGACGGAGAAACTGCTGAAAGCGTAATGAAAAAAGCATTCAGCACCGACTTTTTTGTATGCAGCGCAAACGCCGTAACAAAAGGCGGAGAAATCGTAAATACAGACGGTACCGCAAACAGAGTTGCAGCAACACTTTATGGGCCTAAAAACGTTTTGATGGTAGTAGGAAAAAATAAAATCACAACGGACTTGAATACGGCGTTTGATAGGATAAAAAACACCGCCGCAAGGCTTAATTGCGAACGCCTTCATAAAGATAATCCTTGCATTTACGGTAAAAGCTGTGAAACATGCAAAAACGATGAAACGATATGCAATGCAACGGTTATCCATCATCACCCGACAAGAAATAAAAACTTTTACGTGATTCTTGTCGATGAAGAATTGGGATATTGATTTTTCAGCCTAAATATTGTTTTTTAGCATTAAAATTGCGGCGACTGTTTAAATAATTTATTACTTTTATACAATCTAAAGCATCAATAATCTAAGATTGTTGAAAGAATTCACGGCTATTAAAAAGCAATATTGTTTAAATTCTTTAAAGCTATTTTGCAATCTAAGATTGATTAGTTATTTTAGCTGTTTAAATATTCAACGTTGTTTAAATGCTTTAAGGCTATTTTGCAATTTAAGATATTTTGAACAATTATACACTCAAAAAATCGTTATAAATCATAATGCAATGTTCTATTAAGTTCAATATATTTTTCGTTAGGAAAACTTAAGGAAAACTTAAAATTATAAATTACGCTAAATTTTGTAGCTCAAAAACAAAGCGACATTCAAAATTGCGGCACTTTCAATTTGTCGTTATAAATCATAATGCAAAGTTTATTAAAATTCGATATTGTTTTTCCGTTAGCGTAAAGCTAAAACTTTAAATGCACGCTAAATTTTGTAGCTTAAAAACAAAAAATAAAGGCGGTTATTCCGCCTTTATTTTGAAAATTATTACATATATTGTGTGCTTAATATTGTCTTGCATTTTACGATACAAAATCTAAAACTAAACGCTTACAATTTTATTTTAAATAACTTTCAGTCATTCAAAATCTGAGATTTACGATTATGAATAACGTTATTTTTGCTGTACACAAATTTCAGCCGTTTCGTAAAAGACAATAATTTACGTAACAATCTATTCAAAATTAATCTTTATCAGCATTTTTTGCCGCACGTTTTGAAGCGCCCTTATTTTTCATATCTTTGAAAAAGTTCTTCAACGTTACGAACAAATTTTCTCTCATCGCAGGTATATCGCACTTTTTACCGTTATTACAAATCGAATACGTTACGTAACCATAGTAAAGAGCCGTCAATACCGTAACAACGCTGAACAGAATCAAATATACGTCCAAAGATTCAAACGATGCGATAAGTCCTCTTGCATTGGCAACCACAAATCCAGATTGATTCATAAGCTGTCCTACGTTCATAAACGAAAGCGTTGAAATTGCTCCTATCAAAATGAAAGCTCTCTTTTCGCCTGAAATCATTGCATAAATCATAAGCAATGCTATTGCCATAAACAGATACGTGTAATCGACTTTCAACGTAAATACGGCGACTATTGCAACGTCGAACGAAGCAAGCAAAAGAAGCTCAAGTCTGTTTTTGTTTTTCATATACAGCGCTATGACGTAAATTTGCAGCACAAGCAAGAAAATCAAATTGAATATCGCAGCGGTATTATTCACGCTGTTTCCGTTCATACCTACCATCGAATACAAATTGAATGCATTTCCGCTAAACGACAAATTGTTTGCCATTATGTTTTTGTAATATTCAAACACGTAAAGCGGTTTGCCTTCGACGCCGATTGTAAACGGAAGACTAAGCAAGACAAACGAAACAAAAGCTCCGACAAATCCGAATATAATTTTTGCTCTTACAGCGTTAAACGATTTAAGCGTGCTATCCGCTCTGTAATACATATAAACAAGATAACACATTGCAAGAAGAACGACAGCCAATGCCCGCATATCGAATAAAACCGACAAAGCAAACGTTGCATACGACGCAATATATTTTTTCTCAATCAAAAGCAAGAATGCAATAAGAACAAGCGCTACAAGGACAGATTCAAAAGAACCTTTTGAAGAACTCATTACAAATACAATCGGCAATAACGCATATAAGCCTGCATATACCGTCGATATCTTGTTTCCGACGTATTTTTTACCATAGAAATAAATTGCAAGAACAACCGCAATATCAGCAAGAATCGATGGAACTCTGAGCCACATTGAAAGCGATGCGTCGTTTAATGCCCTACCCATACCGCCAAAGACGTAAATTAAATACAACTGCCCCGGCGTATACGAATCATAACCGTATTTCGTCAAATATGCGAAAATGTTTTGCGGCACAACGGTTTCCGTAGCTCTTGCCACGGTAATAAGCTTAGTCATAGAAACGCCGAAACCGTACGTTGTGAAAAGTAATATAAATCTGATAAGCAGCGTTGAAATTGCAAGATATAACGCAATGGCGATAGGATGCGTTGCGACCTTTTTAAACGTGAGCTTTTCTTTTTCGGTTTTAACGACAGTCTGTCCGAAATCGTTAAGACCAGTACGGTTGCCGTAAACTCTACGTATAAGAACGTATGCGGCAACTGCCAAAGCTACGGTAAGCAACGTGAGACAAACGACAAACGCTATACCGCTTGCGTTTTCGCTGTATCTTACAACTTTTTCACGACTGATTTCTACTACGGTTGCACTTGCAGGAACGGTATCGACTCTCTTCATTGAAACGTTGTCGAAATATACCGTGCCTTTTGCCAAATCGGTTTCTTCGCCGAGTTTAAGACAAATTGTAAGGTAATCCGTGTTTTTCGGAGATACGTAAAGCGTAACTTCCGTCCAGCCGTCCGTTGCGTTTGTTATTTCACCTAAAACGTAGTCTGTATTTTCAAGGAAAGTGACGTATGCACCTTTTGCATAGTCGCTTCCGCCTACTTTAATCGCAGAAGGAACTTTGACTTGATAAGTAATCTTATAAGCCTTGTTTTTATCGACTTTCACGCTTTGGTAAACGTACGTAGCCGTACCTTCGGTATTTTGGATTTTTAAGGTTTTTTCGCCTAAGTCATCTCTGCCGTCGGAAGCCGACTGCGACAAACTTATTTCCGACTTGGAAAAGGTTGAATCTTTTGAACCTCTTGTCCAGCCTGAAATTAAAGTGCCGCTCGAACCCTCTTCGGTGATTTCAAAACTGCCGTTAGTGATAAGCTCCTCGCCTACCGTCGTATTATAGTTACAAGCGGTAAGAACAAAGAGCGAAATCACTGTGATAACAAACACAATCAAACCAAGTTTGAGAAATCTTTTCATAAAACCTATTACTTAACTTCCTTAACTTTTGCAGCTTTACCCGTTCTCTCTCTGAGATAGTAAAGTTTAGCACGTCTGACATCGCCTTTACGAACTACTTCGATATGGTCGATTTTCGGCGAATGAATAGGGAACGTTCTTTCAACTCCGTAAGAGCCTTGGACAAGACGTCTGACAGTAAACGTTTCGCGAATACCGCCGTTTTTACGTGCGATAACCGTACCTTCGTACTTCTGAATTCTTTCTCTTTTTCCTTCGATAATCTTAACGTAAACCGCTACGGTATCGCCGATCGAGAATTCAGGAACGTCTGATTTCATGTTCTCTTTTTCGATAGTGTCGATGATGTTGCTCATTTAAACCTCCTATGTGACATTCATGCATTGTTTCCCAATTTCAGAGGAATGCCCATGCTTAAAAATTATAACATAATATTTATTGTCGGGCAACCGAATTTGCCCATATCAAACAATTTTAAAACCAAAATTTTAGCGCCAATACCATTTACGTACAGGCTGATTTGAAATTACGACTTGACTACCCTAAAAATCTGATTTATTTATAATACTTCTATAATACTTCCACCCTTGATATTATAACCTTAGCATTATAACCTTGGTATTATAACCTTGGTATTATAACCTTGGTATTATTACCTTGGTATTATAATTATAAATTGTTGTAGTTGCCTCGAACAAACCGAAAGCGCTTTATGAAATTTACGTCGCAAAACAAACGACTTACACTTGTTAAACGTAAAAAGCGTTTTCGATATGATTGATTTCATCGCCTAAAATCTCAATCACGTCAAATCTGAATTCATTTTTATTCAATCTGTTTTTAACGATAAAATACTCTGCCGCCATTGCAATTTTACGCTGTTTTGCCTTTGTAACCGCTTCGGAAGGACGACCATAATTCAAATTCAGTCTTGCTTTAACTTCCACAAAAACGACAAGATTTTTTTTGATAGCAATAATATCAATTTCGGCACCTTTCACTCTGAAATTACGGTTCAAAATTTTATAACCGTTTTTCATTAAAAATTCTGCCGCAATATTTTCGCCGGCGTCACCTATTATTTTTTTGTTCATAACTCGATATTGCCGATTTTACGTAAAGCGAACGGTGAAGCGGCGTTACTCCGCAATTAATAATCGCTTCTATATGTTGCTTAGTTCCGTATCCTTTATTCTTTTTAAAGCCGTATTCGGGATAAATTAAGTCTTGCTCTGTCATAAATCTATCACGCGTAACCTTTGCGATAATCGAAGCCGCACCGATATTATAGCTAAGTGCGTCACCGTGAATAATTGCCTGTGACGGAATGCCGAAATCAAGTTTTACGGCGTCAACCAAAATAAAATCGGGTTTTACGGATAAATTTTCAACTGCTTTAATCATGCATTCTTTTGTAGCATTGAGAATGTTTATTTTGTCAATTTTGATATTGTCAGCTTCTTCGATGCGATACGCAATGCATTTTTCCAAAATTTCCGGGAAAAGCTTTTCTCTCTTTTTTTCAGACAATTTTTTGCTGTCAGTAACGCCTTCGACAAGTCTTTCAAGGTCCATAATCGCCGCGCATACCGTAACGGGTCCGGCAAGCGGTCCTCTGCCTACTTCGTCTATTCCGCAAATGTATTTGTAGCCTTTTTTCACAAGTTCGCATTCAAATTGAAAATCGCTTAAAATCATACCTTCTCCAACATGATTTTCCCGAGTCTGCCTTTCCTGAAATCGTCAATCAAGGTTTTTGCCGTTCTTTCTATATCGGGTTCTCCGCCTTTTACCTTTAAGCCACGTTTTAAAGCTATGCTTTCAAGAATCTCTATCGGTTCGCTATCCGTATTCACAGAATACCTTTCCGACAATTTTTCAGAAAAATTCTCTATTCCTTCTTTTATAAATTCGATTGCCAATTCAACGCTGTCAAGAACGTCGTCACTTATACTTCCTATGAAAGCGAGGTGTTTTGCTACCGTCTGATCGTCAAATTTACCCCAAAGCGTTCCGGGAGTATCAAGCAAATCAATCTGACTGTCAAGACTAAGCCATTGTTTTCCTCTTGTTACGCCCGCTTTATCGCCCGTTATCGCAGACGCTTTTTTACGCATGCTGTTTATAATTGTCGACTTGCCACTGTTGGGAATTCCGCATATCATAGCTCTTATGTGTTTTTTCACGCCCTTAGACGCATATTTATCAAGAACGTCTTTATATACGGCTTTAATTGCAACGGCAATATCACGGCAATCGGAACTTGTTCCGCACGTTTTAACCGTGTTCTTGCCTTCCTTTTCAAATTCTTTAATCCATCGGTTGAGGTCGTCGTTTTCCACAAGATCACACTTGTTGAACACGTAAACTACTCGTTTGTCGAGCGTGAATCTGTTGAGTACCGGGTTTATTGAAGATTTAACGGCTCTCGAATCGATAACGTAAATCAAAACGTCGCAAAGACTGACGTTTTCTTCCATCATTCTGACGGCTTTTGTCATATGTCCGGGAAACCATTGAATATACATATTACTTAACAAGCAAATCGGGTCTGCGTTCCTTTGTTATTTGCAAACTTTGCTCTTTTCTCCATTTATCGATTTCGCCGTGATTACCGCTGACAAGAACGTCAGGCACGGCAAGCCCTTCGTATACACGTGGCTTTGTATATTGCGGATATTCTAATAAATTGTCCGAAAAACTCTCTTCGACAACGGAATCGGCAGAATGTAAAACGCCGTCGATATATCTTGACACGCAGTTTATTACGACCATAGCAGGCAATTCGCCGCTAGTCAGAACGTAGTCTCCTATAGAAAGTTCTTCATCGATTTCAAGATCGATTGCCCTTTGGTCGATTCCTTCATAGCTTCCGCACAAAAGCAACAGCCCTTCTTCTTTCGAGAAATCTTTAACGACGCTCTGCGTAAGCGTTCTGCCTTTGGGCGACAAATATATGCGTTTATATTTATGCTCGGGATCTACGGCTCTTATTGCCGAAACGATAGGGTCAGGCGTCATAACCATTCCCGCCCCTCCGCCAAACGGAGTATCATCGACTTTTCCGTGCTTGTCTTTAGTATAATCACGGATATTCGTTGCATTTATTACAATTTTTCCGCTTTCCTGTGCCTTGCCTAAAATACCTATTTTTAAGGCGTCGAACATTTCGGGGAAAAGAGTCAATACTTCAAATTTCATTTTTAAACGCAACCTCCCCGAAAACTTTTTCATCGAGCGTCATTTTTTTATTTTCAACGTCGACGGAAAGCACAAGCTTTTTTAATGCGGGAAAACTAATTTCGTTTTTTTCGCATTTTACGACGTAAACGTCGGCAGCTCCATACTGCAACACGTCGGAAATTTTTCCGATAATTTTGTTTCCGACTTCAACTTCCATTCCTATTATGTCAACAATCAAATTGTGATCTGCGTCCATGTCGACGACGTCCGCACGCTTAATGAATAAAGATTTATTTCTCAATTTTTCGGCGTCCTCAGGCGTATCGACGCCGAAAAGTTTCAACAAAACGAAATTTCCGTCAAGTTGAACCTTTTCGACGCAGTAGCTGTTTTTCGAAATAAAAATTTCTTTTAACCGCAAAAAGCGAGAGTTATCATCAGTGATACCCTCGACCTTCATTGCACCTTTTAAGCCTTTCGGCTTTAAAACTTTTCCGACTTCGATATAGTCTGTCATTATTCCTTTTCAGCTATAACAACGTTATATCTCGTTCCGGACTTAGCACTTGCAGATTTAACAATAGTTCTTATAGCTTTTGCAATTCTGCCCTGCTTGCCTATGATTTTGCCAATATCGTTTTTCGATATTTCGATAACTATGTCGGTTGAACTTGTACCTTCTCTGGTTTCAACGATAAAATCACCGTCTTCCCCTACAAGTTCTTTGACCAAGAATTCGACCAATTCGTACATAATAGCCCCTGATTACAGAACGCCGTTGTTTTTAAGCAAAGAACGAACAGTATCTGTAGGTTGTGCACCTTTTTTAATCCAATCTTTTGCTTTTTCAGCATCGATTTTAACGAGAGCCGGTTCTACCGTTGGATCATAAATACCGATTTGATCGATATATTGTCCGTCTCTTGCTTTTCTTGAATCGATAGCAACGATGCGATAGAAAGGAGCGTGCGTTTTGCCCATTCTTGTGAGTCTGAGTTTTACCATTTGTTTACCTCCAAACAAAATAATTTGTTTTATGATTTTTTAATTTATATCAAAATATATCAAAGCTAAATTATATTAATTCATACGATTATTAATTCATACGATGGCTATCATACAATGTCTATCATTATGAATTTATGCGTCAACATTATTGAATCGCTTTTTAAATCAAAATATTAAATCAATTCAAAATATTGACAATCTTTATGCTCATTTTTAATTGCAATTTCGCTCTTTAACGATTTTGCAATCAAATTGCCTGGTTTTGCTTTATTTTAATTAAAATTTTTGTCTACTAGTTAAAACGGAAACTTTCCTTTTGATTTTTGCATTCTCTGCATCATAGTTTTGGAAAGCTCGAATTGTTTAAGCAACTGGTTTACGTCCTGAATAGAAGTTCCGCTGCCTTTTGCAATTCGTTTTCTCTGGCTGGCCTTTATAATATCGGGATTTCTGCGTTCTTTGACCGTCATGGACTGTATTATCGCTTTTGTCTGTACAAGTTTCTTTTCATCGACGTTGGTATCTACGCCTTTAAGCTTGTTGGACATTCCCGGAATCATTTGCAAAAGATTTGAAATATTACCCATCTTTTTCATACTCTCAATCTGTTGCAAATAATCTTCAAGCGTAAAACTTTTTTCTTTTATCTTTTTCGTCAGATTTTTAGCTTCATCAATGCTGAATGCGTTTTCAGCTTTTTCGATAAGCGTGAGCACGTCGCCCATACCTAAAATTCTCGACGCCATTCTGTCAGGGTGGAACGGCTCTATATCGTCAAGTTTTTCGCCCGTTCCGCAGAATTTAATAGGCTTAGAAGTTACGGCTTTTATAGAAAGTGCCGCACCGCCACGTGTATCGCCGTCAAGTTTAGTTAAAATTACGCCGGAAATATCAAGCTGTTGATTAAAACTGTCGGCAACCGTCACAGCGTCCTGACCCGTCATCGAATCTACGACAAGGAGAATCTCGTGCGGCTTTAATTCTTTTTTAAGTCCGATAAGCTCGTCCATAAGCTCTTCGTCGATATGCAAACGACCTGCCGTATCGACGATAACGGTATCTAATCCGTTTTTATTTGCATACTTGATAGCTTCCGAAGCGATTTTATTCGGCTTTATCTGCCCTTTTTCAAAAACTTCGACTCCCGCTTTTTGTCCTACTACCTGAAGTTGTTTTATAGCGGCAGGTCTGTAAATATCACAAGCTACCAAAAGCGGATGTTTACCCTGCT
>CAMGKS010000042.1 GCA_946056785.1 uncultured Clostridia bacterium | reverse complement strand
AAATAATTTTTAATTTAGTAAGGGCAAAACTAAATAGGTTTAAATTAAAAGTTTTTAAATAAAGGTTTTAATTAAATAAGTTTAGCTAAACAACTTCAGTGAAAAAACTTTAGCAAGATAAGTTTAGCAAAACAACCTTAGTAAAAAACTTTAAAAAATAAGTTTAGCTAAATGAAGTTTATGGTTAAATAAGATTTTAATTAAATTAGTTTTGTATCAAATTATGTTTAGAAAGATTAATAAAATTTACGCAAGAAAGGGCAACGTAAAAAAAAGCATATATTATTTTACGTTAGCCCGAAAAGCGAAGAAGAATTTTAAAAACAAGCTACTTTAAATATCCTATACTTTTTAAAAATGCGTCTACGCCGAGTTTTATATCATTGAAAGCACGATCAAAGTCGCCCGTATACCATGGATCTAAAACGTCACGGTCAAGATTTGCAAATTCAAGCAAACGGAATACTTTATTTTTAGGGTCGCCGTTTAAGATAATCATCGCATTGGTAAAATTCGGAGCGTCCATTGTAAGAAAATAATCGGTTTTATCATAATCGTCAGCCGATAACAAAGTAGCTTTATGATGAGAAAAAGGAATATTTTCTCTTTTCAGCTTTTCCTTTGCGGCATAAAACATATCGTTTCCGATTTCGTCGGTATGCGTTGCTCTTGAATTTACGTCTAATTCTGGAGCGATGCTTTTTAAATAAAATTCCGCCATCGGCGAGCGGCAAATATTGCCGTGACAAACGAAAGTAATTTTCATAAAACAAAATCTCCGTCGCAAGAATTATTAATTTTATCGCTTGAACTCGAAGCGAACAATTCGTCGTGTTCGTCCGTTTTCGTCAGTTCTCTATAAAATTCGAAAGTGGCGAGTTCGTGTTTCGGAATGACCCAGAATAATAAAATTCCGAACGTCAACAAAGAAAGCAAAAACCAACCTAAATAAGAAAAATCGAGACAAAACAGCCGCCATTTGTTTCCTTTCATAATTTGGTCGCTAAGTTTTATTGCCTGTAATGTATCTATGTTGTTGTCGTGTAACAAATAAAAAGCCAATCGATAAGCATAGAGCTTGACAATTCCCGGTATTATAAAGAGCAAACTCCACAGAAAAACGAAAAGATTTTTTAAAATATAAAGAACGATGCATTTTCCGAAAGCTTCTTTGAATCCCGAAAATAACTGTGCTATTTCAAAATCTTTGCCGTCGCTTATTTTACTTATTATTCTTATTAATCCGAAAAACAACGGACCCGAAACGATGATGGAGGCAATGACGCTTATTGCGGAAAGAAAGGCTAAAAAATCGGCGGAAAAAGAAATACCGGTTCCGATTCCGCTTATTGCCGCCAAAATAGCCGAATAAATAAAATACGCCAAAGCAAGCTTATTCCATCTGCCGTCAAGTTTTTGTTTTGCTAAATTATTGAAATAAATCGAATTCATATTTTACCTAAGTTTTTCTTTATTTATGTAATAACACATTGACGAATTTATGTCAATAACAGTAATATATGAAAAAAAATTTCGAAAAAAGGAAAAGCGATTTACGCATTAAATGCGGAAAGGAATTTTTATGCAATGAGTTTAATTGCCGTAAAAAAAACAATTTAAAATTTATCCGCCCATAAAGCAGAATGCTTTTTTCGGTTATCGCTTAAATTTAACTTTAAACGGCAAACGATTTAAAAAGCAAGACTTAAAATTTTTAACGAAGCGGCGTTAAGCATGCAAACAAAGACTATATATATTTATAAAGTCAATCGCATTAAATACCGAGTTTAATTAAAACGTAGCTCAGATTTTTTTTGCCAGAATGACAGCTTGCCCGAAAATAGATTTAACTTTTTTAAAGCCGAGTTTATAATAAAATTTTATGGCGCCTTTATTGCTTGCTCCAACTATAAGGTGAACGCCTTTTATGCCTTTTGATTTTAACGAATCTATCAATTTTCTTATAAGTCCTTTACCGAACCCTTTGCCTTGATATGAATCTAAAACGTCTATATGTAAATGGGCGGGATATGAAGAAACGATTTTTTTCAAAAACAACTTTTCGTGCTTTTTCAAAAACGCCTCGTGTTTTGAAAGCGATTTAAGTTTATCATAAAAATTTTCCATGTAAGTTTTATGATAAAGATCATAATCTTGCGAGCAAAGCACGTATCCGACCGGCAAGTCGTTTTCCGCCGTTAAAACAAAACAGTTTGACGGTTCAAAATGAACGTAGTAATCGCAAAACAGGGTACAACAAAGGTCTTTGTTTAAAGAGATCCGTTTTCCTTGTGCGGTTAAAAAGCATATCTCACGCACAGATTCTATATCGCTGTTTTTCAGTTGTCTGATTTGCATTGTCAGTCCTTTTTATTATTAGAATTAAATTTCAATTAACCGTTAAACCGATTAAAGTAAAACTTTTTAGCATAAACTTTTAAACGTTTGTGCGGTTACGCAAAAGTTTAAAACGCCGTCAATATATGGAGTAGCAATAAAATTTTATGCAAAATTTCGTAAGACTCCTAAAAGTAGTCAACGATTTAGCCCTATACATTTACGAAGAAAATTGCTTGCGACACGCTTAACGAAAGGGCATTTGCGCTAAATACGATATTTATTTTAACGATTTTAACGATTAAATTTTCGTTAAACCGAAACGTATTACGGCGAAACCAAAAGCGTATATTTGATTAAGAAATCTCATAAACAATTATGGCGTTTCCTTCGCCGTCGACCGAAAGTTTTAAACCGGAGAAGAAATCTTGCAAGGTGATATTTTGCAATGCAAACGAAATTTCGGGACCGACGCTTATATTTGCCCAGTTAAGAATGTCGCCCATATACGCATTAGACAGTTTCTTTGTGATTGCAGAAGTCATCTGGTTGATTTTGCTTGTCATTATTTCACCGTCAAAGAAACTGTCCGGTTCCGAATTTATTATGTCGCCGAGAGTGAGATTTTCAAAAACGGAGTTCATTTCCGAGAGAGCTTGACTGTTGATAGCGATAAGAATTTTTTCGCTTTGCTTCATTTCTTTTCCGTTGGCAATTAAATAGTTGACCTTTTTTGCGGTTTTAACGTTTGTATAAGAGCCGTAGGTTTCCGTTTTGGTTACGTAAGAATTTACTTCGTCGGCACTTGCCAGATATCCGTAAACCAAAGAGTAATGTTGAAGAGTCCGATATTTACTTCCCGTTTCGTCAAGCAAAAGGCCGCTGTAATAGATATAATAATCTCCGCTGTAAGACGAATGTGTTTCGGCGTTATAGATTTCCATTACGTATAAGTTGCTTTTAACGGAATCGATTTCTCCATGGACGGTTTTATTGTATTCAGTAAACGTTATTAAGTCTTCGGAATAATAAACGTATCCTGCTAAGTCGCCTTCATACGGGACAGGAACGTATTTTGCGAATTTCTGATGAGCGAGATTGTCCGAATCGTATACCGTAAGCAATTCGTTTGCAATAACGTAGGTATTAGCTTCGTTAACGTTTGTCAGAAGTTGTTTTTGTACAAAGACTTTTTTATACAAATCACCGTAGGTGGCGGCGTCGTACGTTTTCGGTTTTTTAATAAAACCTACGAAATTAGAGACGTATTTACCGTATTTCGCATTATTATAAGTCGCATAATTCGAACTGTCGATTAAAACGAAAGCCGTCGAAGGATTTCCGATGTCAAACGACGGATTAGTTTCAACGTTGGTATCTAAAGCATAAAACTTTACGGTATATGACGAGTCGTTTATATATCCCTCCGTAAATTTAGGCATTTTCGAATTCGTTACGTCGTAAGCGACTAAGTCGCCGCTTGAACTGTTGTCGACGTAAACATATCCTCCGTCCGAATTTTTGACGAAAATATAGTTTTGCGAATATCTTTGAAGGGCGGCGTGACTTGGGTCGGAACTGTCATACGCCACGTAATCGCCGTTTACAAAAACGTAATTTCCGTTGTTGTCCTCAACGTAAGGATTTACGATTTCAAGAAGATAAGTTGACGCCATATCGTCGACAGACAATTGATTGTATTCGTTTACGTCTACAATTTCGCTTAAAACGAGAGAATCTACAATATTGCTTATGGCGCTTCCGACGTTGTTTATTTTCGTATAAGCAAGTTTTTTCAAAACCGATGAAGAGGCGTCGGAAATTTCCACAGCGTCGCTAAGCACCATATTTCCTATATCGGTCGACAATGAATTTAAAGTGCTGTCTTTAAGGCTGATTAAAATCTTCGACGTATTCGGATCTTCTTCGTTTATGTCAATAATTTGTTTTAAAGTAAGCGTATTGATTTTTTCGCTGAAATCGCTTATTTTAGTGTTTTTCAAAGCAATAAGAACCGCAGGGCTTTTTTCGTGAATAACGGTAATGCCGTTCGTATCGTAAACGGTTTCGTCATAAACGTCGATGACTTCTCCCAAAGTAAGGTTTTTAAGTTTGTCTACCACGTCGCTGAGATTTTTCACGACGGTTGTGGCAATGCTTTGAAGAGTCTTGTCGCTTGTTCCGTTAAAGAATTTAAAATAGCCGGTTTTTTCATCTGAAAGACTGCTGTCGTCGTTTGGAACGATAGGTTCGAGTTCCGTTCCGAAGTCGATACCGAAACTCTTTAATTTAAAAAAGCTTATGCTGCCGTTTTCCGCAACGTATTTAACGTATAAAGTCGTTGACGATTCCGTCAAAGTCTTAATTTCGCTTAAAGAAGCAATAGGCGTAAATTCTGATTCGGAAGTCGGAGCGTTTGCCGTTGTAGACGTACCGATTAAATATTCATAATCGTAAATTTTCACGTAACCGTATTGAGCGGGAACGTAGTCCGTTCCGTCTTTTACGAAATTGTTGATATAAGCTTTTAAATATCTTTCCGGATACGTAGAATAATCTCCCGAAGAAAACGGTTTATATTCAATTCTGCGGTAAAAAGTTTTTCCTGAAAGAGTGGCGTCGATAACGTATTTGCCGTCTTTCAATTTATATTTTTCAAAAGATTCCGTTTGTTTATAGCGTTGCATGCCGCTGTGTGCAGACTCGTTATATGCAACGTAGTTTCCGTCGACTAAGACGAATTCGCCCGCATCATCGGCAGTATAGCGGTCGAAGTAATAGGAACTGTTGTCAATTTCATAAACGTATTGACCTTCGCCGTTAAGGACGGCATTGCCGTTTTCGTCCGTTTTACGTACGTAGCGAAGTTCTTTTCTTTCCAAAGCGCTTTTATCTGCCGTAACTCCGAAAATGGAAGTGGTGGAAGAAGTTCCCTGAACGTCTAAATCGTCAACGGCTTCATATACGTCGGCATATACGTATAAATATTTTTCATCGAGTTCAGAGGCTTTGATATAAAGGTCGTTGCTGATAGATATTATTTCCGAAAGAGTGATAAGGTCTACGGCGTCTCCGAGATTGCTGAGAGATAAATCTTTTAAGTTGTTTAGAAGTTCGTTTTCGCCTGCGAGGTCGATGCCGAAATCGTATGCAAGCGAACGGAGAGTCATATTTCCGTTTATTGAACTGAAAAGTTTAGAAAGAGCCGTCTGAAAAGTTTCGTTTTTAAGGCGTGACAAAACAGGCAAGTTAAAATCATCAAAATTGATTCCCGCAAGTTCTTCGAGAGCTGAAAGTTTTATGTTTTTTGTTACGTCACTTACGTGTTGCGGTATTTCAAGAATAGGGTAGTCGAAAAGCGGAGATATGTCGATACCCGCAATTTCGTCAGGAATCGGAAGATTAAATTTACTTAACAAATCGTTTATAGAAGTGTTGGAAATATTGCCGACCATTCCTATAAGGCTTGAAACGAATTCGAACACCGTCATATTGAGCATTTCTTTGTTGTCTTCTTTTATCAATTCAACACCGATGGTGTTTTGCATCTGTTCAAGAGTAACGGAAGTAAGCACAACGTAAACCGTGCCGACAATTGATCCGACAAACAAAACGATGCCTAGTAACATTCCGATAATAAGAATGAAAACGTTTTTAAAACAGCTCCTGCAACCGTGCTTTTTTTCTCCGCTCATATTTCCCCCTTTCCGATTACGTGCCGAATGCCCCGAACATATTTATAAGTAACGTTCGTATAGGATTGCCGTAATAGACCAATTTTGAGAAAGCCGAATCTTTAATATAATTCATTGCCGTTCCCATAAAACCGAGATTTTCGAATATGCCCAGCAGACCGTAAACGAACTGCACAAACACAATTCCCATAAAGATCGAAAAAACCAGTCCTAAAAATTTGTCGAGCCCTTTAAGTTTAGGATTGTTTTCAATCGGTTTTTCCCAAAGTCGAGCGATGATTTTAAGCAATATCTTTAAGATTATGAAGAACAATAAAATAAGGATAATTGCAAAGATTATCGACACGAGATTCGGAACCAACGCTTCTTTCAAAGAAACTCCGCCTTCTGCCGGAAGTAAGCTTTTGGCAAGCAGTTTGGCAATAAGTCCCAAGATAACGTTCGGGGCGGCAGATTCTAAAGCGACGAGAGTGCCTTCGCTGTTATAAATCATGGCGTTGCCGGACGTGAAATAGACGGGCTTTGTGAACATATCGCCCCAGCCGTCGGATAAATTGTATATTGCTTGATAAAGGCTTTCGCCTGTAGGCGTGTCTAAAAGAGGATTCGAACAGACGCCGGCAAGATACAACGACAAAAGAAAAATCAAAAGATTAAAAACAAAGCCTTTTAAAGACCCCGACAAACCTTTTTTTATTCCTCTTATAAACGCAATCAGCAGAACAAGGAGAATAGCTCCGTCCGACAGATTGAACGCCATGGTTGCAAATTGCATAGTTCCTCTTTTTGTAATTTGATATGCGGCTAAGCGTGACGGCGACAAAACCGATTGCAGCCTATCCGACAGTTTTTAAGCGTTTTTTGACTTAATAAGAAGTCAAAAAAAATTTTGCCCGAACAATTATATAGAATGTCCTATGTCGCTCGTTTTTTTCAGTTTGTTATTTACATCGTTATTTACAAACTGTAAGCAAACCGCACCAAAACGGTTGTCCGATATGCCGTTGATTAATAGCGGATATACGTATTATATAATTATTCAAATATATGATATAACAAAACGATTTCAAAAGCAATATAAACGGGCATAATTTATTTACAAATTTTGTAAACTTATCTAAAAAACAGTAAATTTGCTATTTAACAGGCATTTATATAAAAATGCGGCTACAAGGCAAGAAAAAATAAAAAAAACAATACGTTTTACAATTGACGTTTTAAAATTTAAGATACATTTAATTTTTAAGATAAAAATATATTGTAATCGGAATTAATTGTAATCGGAATTAATTGTAATCGGAATTATAAAAGATTATTAAAGCAATTCGGCGAACGTAGAAATTAAGATTAGAAATTTAAGATTATAACAGGTTAAATAATCTTTTAAAATTTAAAATAATCGTTTTATAAAGCGTAGTCGGAACGTGTGAAATTCGTATATAAGGCAATAATACAATCGGAGGTATTTATGAAACCGATTGTAGTATGTTTTGGAACGGCGGAAGTTTCGGGCGACAGTCTTGCTCCGATGGTAGGCAGCATTTTAAAAGACGAATATAACGTAAAGACGTTTGTATACGGCGATTTAAATCACGAAATAAACGGAAATTGCATAGATGATACGGTGAGGTTTTTAAAAAACACCCACGAAAAAAATCTTATTATAGCCGTTGACGCGTCGGTTGGCAAGGCGGTTGACGTCGGGAAAATAATAATTAAAAAGGGCGTTCGCCCAAAGGCTGCCTTCGATAAAAATTCAAAGGCGATCGGCGACGTAGGCATTTTGGGCGTCGTTGCGGAAAACACCGACGATCCGCTTTGTTCGTTGCTCAGTGCCGACGCGGAATTTGTGCGTAAAATGGCTGAAAAAATTGCAAAATTGGTCAACGATACGATAGAATATTGTTTGTTGCAAGACGGCATGCAAAATTTGTGGGCTTAAGCTTATGGGCATAAGTTGACTAATTTTATCAAGATTGATATAATCAACGCATAACCGAATATATTTTAAACTGATTCGTTGCTTTTGTACGTCAAAATTTGATATAGAGGCAAATTGAGTTTAAAATCTTTTCGGTCGCTACAAAGTAGCATTGGAGGACAATTTGAACGCAAGCGGAAAAAGAACGTTAATCATTACGATTGCCGTGATATTGGTGGTTGTGGCAATCATTCTTTCGGTTACGCTCACAAACAGAAACGAAATAAGTTTCGACGGCAATTCGGGTAGCTTGGTGCAGGCGATGAAGAACGGAGAAATCAAATCTCTTACTTTAAGCGGCAGCTACAAAGTTATTGTCGAATACGTTGACCAAACAAAGAAAAACGCATATTGTTTCATAGATTCGAGAACAAAATTCCTTGAAACTTATAATGAGATATATTATCCCGAAACAGGAACTGCCCCGGCGGTACAGGCGGTGTTGAATTATGACAATCCGTCAACGTCTAGTATGCTCTATTCGATGATAGTTCCTGCGATTGCTCTTGTTTTACTCATCATCTTTTTTGTCATTCTTTTCAAGCAGTCGGGCGGTGCAAACAACAAAGCGCTCAATTTCGGAAAGACAAAAGCTAATATGGCACAAAACGTAAAAGTCAGATTCAGCGACGTAGCCGGAGCCGAAGAAGAAAAGGAAGAATTAAAAGAGATTGTCGACTTTTTGCGTGACAGTAAAAAGTTCCGTGAGATCGGAGCAAGAGTTCCTAAAGGAGTGCTTTTGGTAGGCCCTCCGGGAACGGGTAAAACTCTTTTTGCAAAAGCCGTTGCCGGCGAAGCAAACGTTCCGTTCTTTTCGATAAGCGGTTCAGATTTTGTTGAAATGTTCGTCGGCGTGGGAGCGTCCCGAGTCAGAGACTTATTCGAACAAGCGAAAAAGAATATGCCGTGCATAATTTTTATCGATGAAATCGACGCCGTAGGTCGTCAACGCGGAGCCGGACTTGGCGGCGGAAACGACGAAAGAGAACAAACGCTCAATCAGCTTTTGGTTCAGATGGACGGTTTTGAGTCTAACGATTCTATTATAATAATGGCGGCGACGAACCGTGCGGATATTCTTGACCCTGCTCTTATGCGTCCGGGCAGATTCGACAGACAGATTTACGTCAACGTTCCCGACGTTAAAGGTCGTGAAGAAATATTCAAAGTTCATTCAAGAAATAAGCCGCTCTCGCCTGAAATCGATTTTAAAGCGCTTAGCCGTTTAACTGCCGGCTTTACGGGGGCGGACATAGAAAACCTTCTCAACGAAGCGGCAATTCTTGCGGCAAGAGCGGACAGAAAACTCATTGAGATGAAAGACGTCAACGAAGCTATAAATAAAGTTATAGCAGGTCCTGCCAAAAAGAGCAGAGTCGTCACGAGTTTTGATAAACGCATTACCGCATATCATGAATCGGGGCATGCCATTGTTGCTAAAAAACTTAAACATTGCGATGAAGTGCACGAAGTCTCAATTATACCGAGGGGTA
>CAMGKS010000041.1 GCA_946056785.1 uncultured Clostridia bacterium | reverse complement strand
TTGCGGTGGAAAGTTTTAAAGGATACGGAAAGTTGTCGAACAGAAATCTCGAAGACGCAATAGAGGGCGTAAGAATAGATAACGACGATTTCAAAAAAAATCCGCTTGATTTTGCTCTTTGGAAAAGTGCAAAGCCGGGCGAAATCTATTGGGACAGTCCGTGGGGCAAAGGAAGACCGGGTTGGCATATCGAATGTTCGACTATGAATATGGTTGCGTTCGGCGAGCAGATAGATATTCACGGCGGCGGTCGTGACCTTATTTTCCCGCATCATGAAAACGAAATCGCACAGACGGAAGCGTTAACCGGCAAACAATTCAGCAAATATTGGATACACAACGGCTTGATTAAGGTAAACGGACAGAAAATGAGTAAGTCGCTCGGGAATTCGATACTTGCGACCGACCTTCTTGAAAAATACAATCCTGAGGTAATAAAATTCGCATTGCTGTTGACAAATTATCGCAACGACATAAACGTGACGGAAACGCTTTTCCCCGAAGCAGAAAAACATCTGACCGATTTTTACAAAATCATAGCGACGGTTGAAGCAACGGGCGAAAAAGTCGAAGGCGGAAATAAAACTATCGACGACGAATTCAATGCCGCAATGGACGATGATTTTAACACGGCAAAGGCGATTGCCAACTTGTTCGGATATTTTAAAACCGTAAAAACAAAGATTAAAAACGGAGATAAAACGTATCTTCAGGATATCAACCAGATAAGGAAAACGTATTCTCTTTTGGGAATATTCAAAAGAAACGCAAAAGAATTTTTATCTAAAATGCGTAACGAAGAAAACACGCCTGCGGTTGAAGACTCTATACCGTCTGAAGTTCTTGAGCTTGTCGAAAAAAGAAAGCAGGCAAAATTAAACCGTGATTATGCCCTTGCAGACAGTTTGCGTGACGAGATAACGAAATCGGGTTATGCGGTAACGGACACAAAAGACGGAGTAAAGATAGAAAAAATTTAAAAACAAAAGCAAGGCGTTTTCTTCCTTGATTGATAAAATAAAAACGGAAAAGTAAGTCCTCGTTAAGGAGCGTTATGAAAAAAATAGTAATAGCCGGTGCGGGAATCGGCGGTATGGCGGTTGCGGGTTTTTTGGCTAAACTCGGTTATAAGGTAGACGTATACGAAAAGTCCGAAAGTCTCGATAAAATGAGATACGATTGGCATGACGACGTAGCCCCTGAAATTTTCAGCGAATTGGGTTTTGAAATTCCCGACGGTAGTTTCCCGAAAAACGATTGGACTTTTGTAGCGCCGTTCGATGCGTCCAGACAAACAATGCATACGCCTGTTGAAAATCGTGACCGTTCTATCGAAAGAAGAGCTATAAACAAAATGCTTTTTGATAATGCAAACGGAGCGGAATTCCATTTCGGGGCTACGGTAGAAAAACCGATAACGGAAAACGGTGCGGTAAAAGGTATAGTTGTAGGCGGGAAAGAAGTTTTTGCAGACCTCACTATCGACAGCCTCGGACTTAATTCGTTTTTAAGAAGACAGCTTCCTGAAGAGTTTAATATTCAAAACGAAATCTGCCCGAATGAAAAATTCGTCGCATACCGAGGATTTTTCAATCGCTTGCCGGGAAAAGCCGACGAAAGCGAGCCGTCGAGAGTATATATGAAACATCTCGGAGAAAACGGAATTTCGTGGTGTCTTTTTGACCATAATCCGAACAGAATGAACGTCCTTATCGGCAGAGTCGGCTGTCTTGAAAAAGAAACGTTTGACAAAGCGATGGATGATTTAAAGAAAAAGAACCCGGCACTGGGCGAAAACTTAGAAAGGGGCGGAATCGTTTGCGAAATTCCTATCCGTTACCCCGTTTCGAGAATGGTTGCCGACGGATACGTTCTTATCGGTGACAGTGCGTTTATGACTATACCGATGCTCGGCAGTGGCATTGCGTCGAGTCTTGCAGCGGCTAAAATTTTGTCCGAAGTGATTGAAAAGAAGGGAGAGTTCGATAAAGCGTCGCTTTACGAATATCAATATAAATGTTTTAAGCGTTTCGGTGCGGAACATTGCGGAGTAGATTCTTTAAAAAGATTCTTATTAGGACTTGACGACAAAACGCTCGAATGGATTTTCGGAAGCGGACTTTTGAACGACAACGATTTGAAAAATGCAGCGGCAGGAAGGCTGGTTACGATAAAAGTCAGCGACTATCCTGAAAAATTGAAACACGCAAAAGGGCATCTGGTGGAATTGCTAAAAATGAAAGTTGCTTTGGATAGGTCTCATAAATGTTTTAAAATAGCTGATCGAATTCCCGAAAAGTTTGATGAAAAAAAAGTCTCAAAATGGCAAAAACGGCTTGACGGCATGTATGAATGAATCCCGATAAAAATCGGAAGCACGTTTTTGCAAGCTATGGAAATCGAATTTAAAAGAGAAAGAAAAAAGCAAAAAAACTGAGTTTTTGAAAATGCATATTGCATAGAATTTGTGACTGATTTAACAAAGCAATCAGAAGTCAAAAAACGAAAACAAACGAAAACGCTATCTATCAGATAGCGTTTTTTATAAACTTTTATGGAAAATATTTACAGCGTTTAAATCAGTTCAGAAATTTTTGCACGTAAATGACGCCGAAACGGCGGTTAAACTTTATGGCAACGTCTTTTAATTCTCCGACGATTTTATATCCGTGTTTTAAGTGGAAAGAAATGCTTTTATCGTTTTCGTCCGATATTTCGGCAATTATGCAATCGGCTCCGAAAGATACTGCGTCGTATTCTAATTTTTGCAGGCACTTTTCACCTATTCCCATCGAAAGAAATTTTGGGTTCAAAAAAATCGTCGTGGACAAAGTGCGGTTAAAACTTTTAAACGCTTTAAACGGACTTAAAGCACAATATCCGACGATCAAACCGTTTAAAGTGACGGCATATGCCGAAATAGACCTTTTAAGCAAAGTCGTAAAAAATTCATCGGGCAAAGAATTCGCAAAAAGCGAAGTATCCGTTTTTGCCCAATAGTTCAATATGTCCATGACGGCGGCACAGTGCTTGACGTCAAGCGGTTCGAAAGCGATTTCCATTAGTCAACCTGAAACATTTTATTTTTCATCATATAGTGATTGAACTCTTTACCCGAAATGCCTTCCGTTTTACGCTCACGCATAGGCTTAGCCGGCGAACCGACAACGAGCGTATAAGGTTCGACTGATTTTGTGACGATACTTCCCGTTGCGACAATCGCGCCTTCTTTTATTTCGACTCCCGGAAGAATTGTGGCTGCCGTATATACTTTTGCATAGTCGCCGATATTAACCGGGCTGTAAGTTCTTTTTTCATGGTCGCCTTCCGAATGGGAATGGGTAAATATTTTTACGTATTCTGTGATTATTGAATGATCGCCGAATTTAATTCCGCCTTTTGAATCGAAATAACAACCGTGATTCCATGATACGTTTTTGCCCACTTCGATATTCTGCCCGAAATTGAAACGGCAGCCTTCGTTTGCGACAAAACCGTCTCCGCATTTTTTAAACAGCTTTTTTGCAATAATCTGTCTGAAAGGAATTGCAAAAGCGACGTTTATTCCCATTGGAGTACGGTCGACGGCTTCCCAAAGTATATGCAGATTGCGTTGCTCTGCCGTGTAAGGAGTATCGTCTGACAACGGCATACAGTCTGTCCATAAAACGAAACCGTCTAAAAGAGTTTCGTCATATCCCGTGATGCCTATGATTTTAAAAATCTCGGCAGTATTTTTTGAGTTTGCCCCCTCGTCAACAAGTTGTTGAATCTTTTTTAATTTTTGATCGATAATATTCATAACGGTATTATAGTTCTAAAAAGCGATAAAGTCAAACAACGCGGATTAAACAATATCGATAAACTCCGTAATCTAAGCAGCATAAATATGCGTAACGTAAACGGATATAAAAAAGGAAATAAGAAGCAGAATTAAACTTTTAAAAGCAAAAGAGCAAAGTAAAAAAGAATTTGTGAAAAAAGTAGTTTGATTTGTCTGAAACCTAGTCTAACAATGGGGGATCGTTTAATTAAGCAGTGTAAAGCTTTATTTAAGCGGTTTTGCTATGCTATGCTTTGGCTATGCATTTTTAATTTTGGAAAGTAATAACCGCATTGCGGTAAAAAGGAAAACGGTAAAAATAAAACGCCTGTCACTTTAAGACTGACGTCTCTTTGTAACGGGCGTTTGGCAGGAGTAGTAGGAATCGAACCTACACCGAAGGAGTCAGAGGCCTTCGTGCTGCCACTACACCATACTCCATCGCTTTGACAATTCGTATTATAAAACATAAATTTGTTTTTGGCAATGGTTTTAACTCATTTGCTTGACATAATCTTTTGCTGTAATTAAAATTTATAAATAAAGGAAATAAAATATGAAAGCAATAGTATCGGTTTTAGGAAAAGACAAAAAGGGCATAATCGCAAAAGTATCAAACGCATTATACGAAAACGATTGCAATATCTTAGATATTTCGCAGACGATAATGCAATCGAATTATTTCACTATGCTTATGATGGTGGAAACGGGAGACAAAACTATTTCGGAAGTAAACGACGCATTAAGCAAAATTGCCGATGAAATGGCAGTCGAAATCCGTATTCAACACGAAAACATTTTTACATCTATGAATTCTATTTAGGGCGGCATATGATTCAGAACGACGTTATACAGACTATAGAAATGATAAAAGACCAACACCTCGATATAAGAACGATAACGGTTCATATATCGTTGTTCGACTGCATAAGCGACGACGTAGAAACGGTTTGTAAAAAGGTGTACGGTAAAATTTTGAATAAGGCTGGAAAACTTATCGAAGTCGCCGATTACATTCAAAGCAAATACGGTATTCCTATCGTAAACAAAAGAGTGTCGGTAACGCCTATAAGTCTTATAGGAGCGGCAAGCGGCGGTTACAGTCAGATAGGTTTAACGCTTGATAAAGTTGCCGAAGAAATAGGCATAGATTTTATCGGCGGTTATTCGGCATTGGTTCAAAAAGGAATGACGGAAAGCGAAAAAGATTTTATAAAGACAATTCCGTACGTTCTCAAAAACACGAAAAAACTTTGTTCATCCGTAAATATAGGATCTACGAAAGCCGGAATAAATATGGACGCGGTTAAACTTGTCGGCAAGGTGATAAAAGAGACAGCCGAACTTACCGCAAACGAAGGTTGCATCGGCTGCGCTAAATTCGTGGCTTTTGCAAATGCCGTTGAAGATAATCCGTTTATGGCAGGGTCGTTCAACGGAATAGGCGAAGGAGATTTAGTTATAAACGTCGGCATTTCCGGACCGGGCGTCGTAAAAACGGCGTTAACTCACGCAAAGGGAAAGCCGTGCGACGAAATGGCTAATATTATAAAGAAAACCGCATTTAAAATCACAAGAGTAGGCGAGCTTGTCGCAAGAGAAGCGGCGCAAATGCTCGGCGGCACGTTCGGCATAGTAGATTTATCGCTTGCACCTACGCCTAACCGTGGCGATAGCGTAGCCGAAGTCCTTGAAGAAATGGGACTTTCAAGCGTAGGTATCCCCGGAACTACCGCCTGCCTTGCGATGCTCAACGACGCTGTTAAAAAGGGCGGAACAATGGCAAGCGCTCACGTCGGCGGTTTATCGGGTGCTTTCATTCCCGTCAGCGAAGATCTTGGCATGATTGACGCCGTAAACAACGGAACGCTTTGTATAGAAAAACTCGAAGCAATGACTGCCGTTTGTTCTGTCGGCCTTGATATGATTGCAATTCCGGGAGACACTTCGGCAGAAACGATTTCCGCTATTATTGCAGACGAAGCGGCAATAGGCGTTATCAACAACAAGACTACCGCAGTCAGAGTAATTCCGGTTATCGGTAAAAAAGAAGGAACAATCGAATTCGGCGGATTGCTGGGACACGCTCCTATCATGCCGTTAAAAAAAGGCGACAGTTCAGAATTTGTGTTAAGAGGCGGAAGAATTCCTGCTCCTATGCATAGTTATAAAAATTAATATTTAAGCGTCGTTATTTATAAAAGCAATTTATAAAGCAATTTATAAAAGCAATTTATAAAAGCAATTTATAAAGATATTGAAGAAAAAGAGCAAACAATGTTTGCTCTTTTTTATATGTTTTGTTAAAAGTAATGCTTTATTAAAAGTTATGCTTTGTTAAAAGTTATGAATTATAACAAATTATGATTATAACAAATTATGATTATAGCAATTTATGATTTTTAAGAATAATTTAGGTTTCGTGTTAAGCGTTAAAATTAACGCTCAATTTAAAGCAAAAGATTTAATCATCGCTTTACGTAATTTGTTTATTATATAGAACGCAAAAAGTAGGAAATTGCTTAGCTCATAAAACTGAAATATTTAACCGTTTCGGGACGGCTTTTCAGGACAAAAGCAAAAGATTCAAATTACAGCAACGTGTAAAATTAAAGAAAGTTTTAAATTCGGTTGTTTTTTACAGAATAAAAAATTTTGATCATAAGCGTTTATGCATAAAAGTTAAAACTTCGTTATAATGCACTTTTAAAATTTAAAAAGCGTAAAAACAGCTTATCGTTTGACAGAGTTTGTCCCTAGTGCTATAATCGGTAGCATATTTTAAGGGAGATTAATAGAATAAAACAGCGAACTGTTACGGCAGTTTTTTACGCACCGTAAACGGGAAAGGCAAAGCGGTTTAGGGAATAATCGAAATACCTTTTAAAACGCTGAATGAAAAATGCAAGCTAAAATTTAAAAACAAAACAGGATAAAATTTTAATGCAACTCAGTCTCTAAATTTTTTCTTGCAAACAAATTATATTCGAAATAAATTTTTAAACGCAGTTAAATGCGAATATGGAGTTATAAATGGAATACTATACAGTTTTATTGCCGCTTGCGATGATTTTGTTTTTGTCTAAACTGTTTTGCATAGGTTGCAAAAAAATAGGACTTCCGCAAGTAGTAGGTATGCTTCTTGTAGGCATACTTTTGAGTTTAATAAAATATATTCCCGGTCAAACCGTTTTTACGGGCACAACTCTTGAAGGATTGTCGTTTATAGGTAAAATCGGCGTTATACTCATTATGTTTTCAGCAGGAATAGGAACGGATATAAAGCAAGTAAAAGCAACGGGCGTTGCTTCGGTCGTTATAACTTTATTAGGCGTAATCGTTCCGTTTGCATTCGGTTTTCTGCTTGCAACGGCGTTTAACGGCGGATATAGCGATTGGTCGAGAACAACCGTTCTTTCAAACGTATTTTACGGAGTGATACTTTCGGCAACGTCGGTCAGCGTAACCGTAGCGACTTTAAAAGAAATGGGAAAACTGCAAAGCAAGGTAGGAACGGCAATCGTTTCCGCCGCAATACTTGACGATATCATCGGCGTAATATTGTTGTCGCTTGTCATAGGAATGGCAAAAGGCGACGGAGCGGACGTAGGCAAGTCGACGGGCTTTGTAATTTTATATACCGTTTTGTTTTTCGTGGCGGCAATCGGAATCGGAATGTTGCTTAGATTTCTTTTCAAACGCATGGAGAAGAAATGGCCGCATAACAGACGAGTTGCGATATGGGGATTTGCAATCTGCTTTTTCTATGCATTTGCGGCGGAAAAATGGTTTGGAGTCGCCGATATAACCGGAGCATATATAGCGGGACTTATGCTTTCCGGTTTGCATGAAGCCAATTATATTGACAGAAAGGCAGAGATAAATTGTTATATGATTTTTGCCCCTGTATTTTTTGCCAATATCGGAATAAACACCGATTTCAGCGGCATCACATTGACGGTAGCGGCATTCGGAATATGCTATATTCTAGTTGCGATGTTAGGTAAGGTCGTCGGGTGCGGCGTCGGAGCGCTTATGTGCAAATTCAATTTTAAAGATTCTATGGCTGTCGGCGTCGGAATGATGGTTAGAGCAGAGGTCGTTTTGGTATGCGCTCAAAAGGGAGTAGATTACAATATGATAGACCCGGCTATTATGCCTTTTATACTGATATTAATCATCGTTTCAAGTTTGCTTGCGCCTTTAATCTTGAAAATGTTCTATCGAAAAGACAAATTGCCTCCACAATTCTTAGACGGCGGCGAAAGTATTTTAGGAACGGAAGGAGCAGCAGGCGAAAACGCCGATAAAGCCTTGAACGGTCCGATAAAAGTTGTAAACAGCGAAAACCAACTCGACGTAAGTTATCATCGAGAAGAACAAAACGAAAACAATATTGAATCGTCGGAAAAAGGATAATAATTTCAAGCTAAAACCCAAAAAAGAAAAAGACTCGAATTAATCGAGCCTTTTTCGTTAAAGGGGGAAATTATTTGAAATAACGATTGTAAAGTCCAAGGAATGCTTTTCCGTGACGGGCTTCGTCTCTTGCCATTTCGTGAACGGTGTCGTGAATTGCGTCAAGACCCAATTCTTTTGCGCGTTTTGCAAGGTCGGCTTTACCCATAGTGGCGCCGTTTTCGGCTTCTATTCTCATTTCAAGATTTTTCTTTGTACTGTCGGTTATGACTTCACCGAGAAGTTCAGCAAATTTTGCTGCATGTTCCGCTTCTTCAAAAGCGGCTTTTTCCCAATAAAGTCCGATTTCAGGATATCCCTCACGATGTGCGACTCTTGCCATTGCAAGATACATACCGACTTCACAGCATTCGCCGTTAAAATTCATTCTGAGATCTTCAATGATATCCTCTCTGACTCCTTTTGCAACGCCGACGGTGTGTTCTGCCGCCCAACTCATTTCATCTTTTTGTTCGACAAATTTTTCCGCAGGTGCTTTACATTGAGGACATTGTTTTGGTGCTTCGGCTCCTTCATAAACGTAGCCGCATACTGAACATACAAATTTTGCCATAGTTGATTCTCCTTAAAAAAATAAATTTAGTCTTTGTTTATACAGTCTTTGCAGATACCTGCAAAAATGACGTCTATATTTTCGGTTATTACGCCGAGCTTTTCCGAAGCGTCGTCAATCAATTGTTGAACGTTGTCGAAATCAACGTCAAACACTTTGCCGCACTTTCTGCAATAAAAGTGCGAATGATGAGCAACGGTTTTGTCGAAACGGTCGGGAAGATTGGGAACGACTATGCGTTTTATATCGCCGTTTTCGGCTAAGATAGCAAGGTTTCTGTAAACAGTCCCAAGGCTTACTTTTGGAAGTTGCTTTCTTACTCTTTCGAAAACGGTTTCCGCAGTAGGGTGGTCGCAGGAATTCATAACCGTGTCGTATATAAGTTCTTTTTGTTTTGTAACTCTCATATTTATAACCGTTTTTACTTTTAAAATTTTGACGCATTGACAAAGCAAATCAAGTCGTTGCGTTGCGGACGTTGCAGCTAAAACGATAAGTTTACAGTCGCATGCCGTTTTACGGAATAAAAAGAAATTATTATTAAATCAAATTTCTTATTAGTAATAATTCCTATTAACAATATAACACTACTTTAAAACTATGTCAATAAAAAAATAAAATTTATTAAAAATTTAAGATTAAAAAAGAAAACGTAATTGAAGTTTAAACGTTTTATAAATATCGTGAA
>CAMGKS010000040.1 GCA_946056785.1 uncultured Clostridia bacterium | reverse complement strand
TAAGTTTTATGACAATTGAAAGTTTAAAAGTTAAAAAATTAAGATTGCATACGCTTGTTTACCGTCGTGAACGTAATTTACGTGATTTCCGCCCTGCACAATTGCAATATCGCTATCCTTTATGTTTTCATGAATATATACCGTATCGCTCAGCGGCATAATATCGAATTCGCCCGCAACAATATATGCCGGGACTCTGATGGAAGCTAAGTCGGAAGAAGTAAAATTCGGTTCGTTAAGCATCATATCGTTCAATATGCTGTGTTTGAAAAAGTTTTTAATTTTTACCTGAAGAGTAAAATAAAATTTAAACTTACTTGGATGACTGTTTGCCCCAAAAGAGACAAACGCTTTCATAAAGTCGGGATACTCTATCGCAGTATTTATTGCAACTATTCCTCCGTCGGAATGTCCGACAACAATCGGTTTTACAATTCCGAGCTTATCGGCAAATTCAACAAGGTCCGCCGAAATCAATTTATAAGAAATCTTATCAACCGAATCGCTCTCTCCGTGACAACGGCTATCCGGCAAAAATACCGTGTATCTGTTCGACAGATATTTTGCAAGGCTAATAAGTTTTTTGTGGCTGCTTCCGTTGCCGTGCACGAGAATAACCGCTTGTTCTCCTATGCCGACTTTCGCATAATGCATTTTACCGAACGTCAATTCAACGTCGTTTTCAGTAATCTCATAAGCAGACGGAGACGGAACCGAACTTACGTCTATTTTAATCAGATACTTACTTGATTTACAATGAACAGTTAAAAAATATACGGATAATGCCAATATCGCAACCGACAGCACAACGACAATTACGATAAAGGCAATCCTTTTTGATAGCGTACAAATTCTCATAAATATAATTTATCACAAACTTCATACGTTTTCAATAATAATCGTCACTTCCCGAACAACATTATAAAAAGGCAAAACTTATCGTTTTAAATTGAAAAATCGTTTGACGTTTCCGACGGTTAAATTATACGGAACGTTTTTTATATGCAAATTAATCATCGTCTTTATGCGGCTCTTTTCTGTCAAGGATAACAAGTCCTATTTCCCTTGCCCTTACCGCAAGCTCCGTTCTGTTTCTGAAACCCGTCTTTTCAAGCATGTTGAGAATATGGGCTTTTACCGCCCCGACCGACATAAAAACTTTGTCGGCAATTTCCTGGTTTGTATAGCCACCCGTCATTTCCCTTAAAACTTCCAATTCTTTTTCGGTAAAATCATAGCTGGTGGCGTTCCCCAAAACAAGTTCCGGCGTTCTGTCGGGATATACGTTTTCGCCTTCAACAACTCTGTTCATAACGGATAAGATAGAATCTGTCGATATATCTTTATACCAAAAACCTTCAACACCGATAGATTTTGCTTTTTCGATGTATGAAAATTCAGGCATGCTTGTTACGATTATAATTTTAATTTCGGGATAAAGAGATTTTATTCTCTTAGCCGCTTCCAAACCGTTGGCAGCGTTTTTTGTAAGCACGTCCATTAAAACCAAATCTACCGATTCTTTGGCACAATAAATATCCGCAACGTCGGCATTATCGATTCCCGCAACAAGTTCAAAAATATCTGAATGATTTACCATATCTTCAAAAAGTTGTCTGGGCATCATCTGATCTTCGACAATAAGCACTTTATATTTTTCTGTCATAAACGCCTCCTTTTAATATAGGCAACTTGATTTTTAACAAAAATTTCGGACTGTAAACAAACTGCATTTCGCCGTTTGCACGTTCGACAAGCATTCTGAGCGAAGAAAGTCCGCCGCCTTCTACGATATTGCCCGTCGGAGGTTTTCCGTTGTTCGATATGGCAATTTCGTATGCACTGCCGCTTGTCAAAATATCCACCGATATTTTATCGCCGTCAGCGTGAGAAGCCGTATTCGTTATAGAAACGTGAAGTGCTTTAAGGCATATCGTGTATGCAGGCTCGTCGCAAGAAGGCATATCGCCGTTTATCACGACGCAAATTCCGATTGATTCGGCGGCTTTTTTTAAATCAGTAAGTCCGTCTTCGACTTTTTCGTCCTTTAAGTATCCAAAGGCTTTAACCGTATTTTGCCAAAGCGTTATTAATTCCCAAGACTTAAGTCCTTTATCGTTTTTTATACGGTTCTTTGTCGCTAAAAGCAACTTGCCCATTTCATCGTGTATGTTTATTTTTGCGTTCAGAATTTCCTTTTCACGAGTAAGGCGGTTTATATTGTCGCCGTACTCTATAAGTCGCTCGTTCATTTTCTTCAATTCGGCGTTGACGTCGCTTATCTCAGTCGAAAGCCGATATTCTCTCGTCACGTCGGTTGCTGTAATTTCGTATATCGTACGCTTGTCGAAATTATGCTCCGTTCTTTTGAAAGCGTATGCCTTTCCGCTCTCGGTTAAAATTATCGGCGTATCGCCTGCCGCAATAACTTTGCAACTTTCAGGTATTTTCAGCGTAAGCACGTTTTCCCAAAATTCTTCGCCGTTCATAATTTCATTTCCGAAAAGCGACAAACTTATATCGTTTGCGATTTTATTATATAACAAAGACATTCCTTTTCCGTCGTAAAAACACAAACCGACGGGAAGTTTATCAACGCTTTCTTTTATGGACATAAGCGAAAGATTCGTTCTGCGGTGATATGCAAAATGAATAAAGCCGACTGTCAACAAAACGCAGGCTAAGACCAAAATCACTGTAACGGCACTAAGCGGAATGTCTTTTAAAGGTTCGATTCCGCTAAAATCTCCGTTACCAAAAATAGCGGCATGAACGCTTAATAACATACACAGCCATATAAAAGCAACGATTGTTCCTAAAGCGTATAAAACGATATATACGGCTTTAACTTTAAATCTGATACAATATGCAAGCAAAAACAACCAGGCAACGACTTCAAAAAACAATATAACGCATACAGCTGACATAGCTTGAGGGGTTAAGTCAATATATGCCATAATCGCCCTCCTCAAAGTTCAACGTCGTATAAACCGTTCCGTCGTCTTTTTCCGACGCTATATTGCCGTTATAGTCGGTAACTTCTTTAATTATTTTTTCATCTACAGCAATTTCAACGTCCGTCAAAATACGTAAAGATAAATTTTTATTTTCGCACTTTAAAACCGCCATGCATTCCGATAAATCGGACAAACTGCTCTTTATGCAGTCAAAAAAGAAATCGAACGCCAACTGAATTTTTTTGTGTTCTGTTTCGTTGCTGCCGTTTTCAACGTAAGAGCATTTTATACCCATTAAAGACATATATTCCATAATTTCTCTAATCGAATATGAAAGCTCTTCTATCCGTGTTTTCTCGCTGTATTCGCCCATCAAAGCAAGATTGCTGCAACGCTTTACGTAAGCTAAATTTACGCAGGCTTCAGACATAACGAAATTGAAACCGTCTTTATCTTTTTCCGCCTTTTTTAATAAATGCTTTATTTCATCCAACTGTGTTTGCACTTTTGCCGTAACCGTATCATATAGCTTTGCACGCAACAGCGTGCTATGCATTTGTTCTTTAAGACAATTCTCTGCTTCCGTAAGTTCGTTATGCTCGCTAAGCCGAGCATTTATTTCCATAAGTTCATCGTTCAAAGCGTTTATGCCGGACAGTTCGTCAACCCAAAAGACTTTTCCGCCCTTTATGACCGCATTGTTTAACCTGTGATTTTTGTCTATGTCGTACTCGTCAGATTCGCCTTTTAATACTCCCTCGGGTAGCTGCGGTGCGTTTTTCGAAACGTATACCGCTTTTCCGTTTCTATCGACTATAAAGGCAGATATGCTTGAAGAATAAAAAAACCTCTCGTAATCGTTGTTGGACGGAATAAACCCTATTTGTATACAGCTTTCACAAACGGCAACAAACGTAATTCCAATAAGTTCAGGAATCTTGAACATTACGTCCGAAACAAAAAAACATATTACGCATGATATAGTGCCAACAATAAGTATAGAAAACGGAATAAAAATTTTCTTTCTGTTTTTTGCGACTCTACACCTTAAAAACAAAACTACTATGCTGGCTATGCTAAGGCTCAACGCCCATACGATAGTGACGTAATATACCCAGCCGTGTTTATATTCTCTCAATGAATCTTTAAAGCCTTCATTAAAAATAAACGCCTGCTGATGATAATCGTTCGTTAAAATCAAAAGAAGAATAATCGTTGCAGGTATGTACAACAAATATAAAAGCTTATTATACGTTTTTACGTCCTTTTGACCGATGTGAACGACGGATAACAGAACGACCAAAGGTGCCAGACACTGCGGAATATATTGACAATACCATAAAAATCTTGAAACTTCGTCGTTGCCTAAAGTTATGCGGTATTTTATAAGCCTTATAATCATCCAGAAAATGAAAAGCCCGGCAATGACGATTAAACCGTTCCGCATATTCTTTTGCACGATTCTGTTCCATACCGCAATACACCATATAATGCCTAAGGAAATAAGAATAAATCCGGAAAGCAGGTTGAAAGCCGTATTAAAAAAATTATTCATTCGGCTGTCAAAAATCTGCAAAATGCCTGCCGCCAAATACAGCAGCGGTATAATAATTGCCAGCATGATTAAATTCTTTTTGGCTCTCGATACGTTTTCCAATTTAAAGCGTTCCTTAATCGTTTATATTATATAATTTAACATAAACGACCGCATTTTACAATATCAACGACAATTAATTTCTTTTGCGACTTTTGTTAAATTTTACGCTTTTTGCCGCATTTAACGCTATTCGTTGTTTTTCGCCCTAATTACATATTTCACGATATATTTCTCGCTGTTTGTTAAATTTCACGCCATTTGTTTTTTTTACGCCGTTTGCTCTCTTCCGCAAATTGCTCTTTCACACTATTGTATCAAATTTAAAAAGCCCAAAAGACTTTATTTCTTTTGAGCTTAATTTTTTATAAATTGTAAAATCCGTTTGCATAAAACCGATAGCGGTTTTCTTTAAGATTTACCTTATACGTCTTAAAAAATATTTTATATAAACCTACTCGTTAATTTTGATTAAAACGCAAATTCAGTTTTCTTGTCTTTATATAAATTCACGTCTTCTACGTCACAACTTATGCTAATCGATTTTTCCGTTTTAAAAAGTCCTTCAACCGTCAACGAAAAAGATATACCCGTCAAGTTCGTTTCAGCCGCAAAATCGATATTTAAGTTTAAAATTTTATCAGTCTTTTCTAAGACGCTTGCCGCGTCTTCAAAAAGGGCTGAATTTCCGAAAACCGAAAGGTATTTATAAACTATTCCGTCACGATAACAGCTTTCCGTTTTTCCCAAAGCGGCGGTTATTGCCGCATCTTCTGACAAACCTAATTTTTCAAGCGTTTCTCGGCTCAATCTGCATTCCGCTATCACCCCGTATATTGCCATAACTTCATCTTGTGAAAGCGTGTCTGCCGACTGATAACACCAACCGTCTACCCCTATCGCCTTGCCGTATGCTTTTTCATACAGTCCGTTAATCAAGTCGACTTTAATTGCAGGAAGGATACCGGCGTCCGTAAGACTTGCTATATATTTATGGCTAAACAAAACCAATGACAAAACTTCTTTTACGTTGCTTGCCGAAGCATATCCTAAAAAATTGCCTTCTTCGTCAAATTCGGCGTCGGACTTGAATATGCCGAAATATAAATCTGAGGAGGTTTCGTAAGTCGCAGACTCTTCGATATCGTTCTTTCCGAAAATATTGCCGATAATATCGTTTAACGCCAAACTGCCTTTATTTTCCGATGCCATATTGAACAAAACGCCCAATTTTTTTGCCGTACTTACATTCAGTCCAAATCCGTCTGCCGCTTCACGAACGGAATATTTATCGTACAAATCGACGTAACTGAATTCGACTTCAATTCCGTCTTCTTTGTAAAATTCAACTTTTTGCCCATAGTAAGGCGATTGCGGATCGGTAACTTCGCAACCGGAGTCAGATAAACCTGCAATAAGTTTATATTTTCCGCCGACGAAAACGTAACCTTCATCGGCAATCACGTTGTCGGTATCGACAAAGCTTACGGTTTTCAAACTCGTTGCGTCGTCTGTTTTATCGTAAATTCCCAACAAGCGTTTATAAGTAAAATCCTTTTCATCAACGCTTATGACAAACTCATCTTCCGGCAAGGCATTAAACAGAGCTTTGATAGTTGCGTCATTGCCCGGCATATCTTTAGCAATCAACTCTGATATGCTGTTTAAAACGATAAAATCTTTCAACACTCTTACGTAATCGTTTTCAGGCTCGTTGACTTTTACTTTGATTTTATACTCGCCGTCGCCCAAAGCGACAAACAATTCCGCTAAGTCTATAGAAACGTTTTCGTCGGTATAATAAAACTTTACGTATGCGTCGTCCAACGCAAGTTTCTCGTTTGCTACGATATTTCCGTATAACTCTGCGTTAAGTTTGCCGTTTAACGTAAAATCGTCCCATACGTCGATTTTCAATGCGTCGTAAAATTCTTGAACGTTAGCGTAGTCAAATTCAGGATAATAAAGTTCGAGAATTTCTCGAATCGACATACCGTTTAACGTCGTGCTGTCAAGCGTGTTAACGTATCCGACTTTTATCTGTCCTTCTTCAAAAGACGCCGATGATGATTTTTTGAAAACGTAATCGCTTTCATAATCGTCGTCGATTGCAATCGGAGTTTCGTCGCCTGACAGTCCGCTAACGGAAAAATCTGAAAAACAAACGGAACAATATACGTCTTTGCCGCCCGTTTCGGCAAGAGTCGCTATTCCGTTAACGTAAAATCTTTTTATATCGTTATTTTTTACTTCATACGCAACGCACAATTCCGAACGATCTGAAATTACTCCGTCGGTAATCATTTGCAATCCCTGACAAATTCCGTCGGCGATATATCCTTTCCAGATTTCGTTGCCGTTGTTGTCTAAGCTCTTTGAAACGCCGTTTATATTGAAAACGTTGTCTTTGGCGATATTTTCCAACACGTTAATTCCGATATCATTGCCGAGACATTCGCTTAACCATTTATCGAAGGTTTCCCCGTCATATTTCATCACGTTTTCGATAAACATATCGAATACTTGATAAACATTGAAATTTTCGCCGAAAGAGTTTGCCAGCGAAATCAAAAATTTGTCTGTATCGGCATTCATAGGAGCAATTCTAAACGTATTTGCGATAATCTCCAAAATGCCGTCAATCGGCGAACCGCTTATATCGTTTGAAAAAGGAATTTTTATTTTCTCGTTTAAAATATCGATATACAAATTATCTTTATCGCACGCAAAGTAATTCACCCCGAACAATTCCGATTGCGTGCCAAGCCCTGTAAAATATCCCGTTTTATCGTAAATCGTCAGACTCAAAGACTCATCGCTTTTATCGTCCTCTTTCCTGTCGTAAACGACTTTCAAATCTACCTGAAGGTCTATTTTGAAATCGGCTTGAAACAGCATATCGATTTTAAAAGTCGCATATACGTTGTCGTCGGCGGCTATTTCAGTTTTGCCGAGGCGGTTTATGCAAGAATTTAAAGTCGAAAAATAGTCCTCCGCTGTCGCAGAAATTACAATCTGGTTTTTAATTCCTATCGTGCATTTTTTCTCGTCAAACGCTCCCCAATAGTACAATCCCGACGGAATGTAAACAGCCGTTAAAGACGGACAATTATAAAATGCCTGGATTCCTATTGTTTTGAGGCCGTCCGGGAAATCAACGGACGACAAAACTTTACAACCGTAAAACGCTTTTTCGCCTATGCTTTCCAGAGCGTCTGGAAACAATACGTTTTGAAGCGAAATGCAATTATAAAACGCCTTGTCGGGAATAGAAGTTATTCCGCTTCCAAAATTGACAGCGCTCAATGCCGAACAATTTTCAAAAACTCTTTCCCCGATGTTAGTCACACCGGAAGGTATAGTTACAGACGTCAAAGACGTACAACCGTAAAACGCTTTATTGCCGATAGAGGAAACGGAATCGGAAAGCGTTATGCTGCTGAGTTTTGTACAACCGCTGAAAGCAGAATCGCTTATAGTCGTTACGCCGGAAGACATCGTCACGCTTTTTATCTTAGTATTCTCGTAAAAGGCGGTAAGCCCGATTGTTTTAACTTCTTTAGGAATATTGACTTTTGTCGCATTTCCCGTATAGGAAATAAGTACCCCATCTTCATCTATAACGAAACTACTGCCTGACGAAGTATTTTTCCCGTCACATGCCGTGAACGCCGTAAGGCTTAATAAAGCCAACAGCATTAACATAATTATTACGTATATTCTTTTCATAAAAGCCCTCGGATAATGCATACGCAAAATCTACGCTAAACACATTATAGATTGTTAACCGCAACTTGTCAACTCTGCTGTTTTTGCATAAGGTTTGCATAATTTTTACATTACTATCTTTTTAGATAGAATTTTGCAAAAGTATAGTTTAAAGCCATATCGAACTTAAAACGTTTTAGAATTCGATTTAATAACAGATTTAAAACCGTTAGTTGCATTTTCCATTGATTGTTAGCTTTAACGCCGCAAGTACAAAATAAAGCCGCTAAACCGTCATGCCGTCTTGCTTTACGTGATAACAATTATGCATTGCAAATTTTATAAGACGTTTTTTGCTTAGTCGCCGGGATATATTTACTAGGCTATATTTTGTTTAATAGTTTAAAACTATTTCGGATAAAAATTAAAAACCCGTTTTTACGGGTTTTTATAAAAGCGTATTAAGAACTTTTACATTCTCAATCATAAGATTTAAGTCGCCGTCCCTTTAAGTTTTAATCATAAAGGCAAAAACAGACTATTTATTAAACGCATGATAAATGGCGTTTATTGCTTTTTCATAATCGAAGGTATCAACACCGACGATTATGTTAAGTTCGCTCGAACCTTGGTCGATCATACGTATATTTATGTTCGATCTTGCCAAAGCTCCGAAAATCGTTGCCGCAGTACCGTGTCTTGAAGCCATGTTATGTCCAACGGTAGCAATTAAAGAAAGCCCGCTGTGAATTTCAACGTTGTCCGCTCCGACGGCGTCACGGATTTTATCTAACACTTTCTGCATTTTGTTCTGAATATCTTCGTCACGCACGACTATGCAAAGCGTATCGATGCCCGACGGAACGTGTTCGACGTTTATGTTTTCATATTCCAAAACTGACAAAACTTTTCTGACAAAGCCGACTTCAAGGTTCATCATAGCCTTTTCAATCAAAATGATGGTAAAACCTTTTTGTCCGGCAATACCGGTAATGACGCTCGGATTTTCAGGAAGTTTAGAAGTAGGAACAATCATTGTTCCGCCGTCGTCCGGAATAAAGGTATTTTTTATGTTAATAGGAATTCCCACGCTTCTGACCGGGAAAATCGACTCCGGATGAAGTACGTTTGCTCCCATATAAGAAAGCTCACGCAATTCTCTGTAGCTTAAACATTCAATCTTTTTAGGACTGTCGACGATTCTCGGGTCTGCCATCATAAAGCCTGAAACGTCCGTCCAGTTTTCATAAACGTCCGCTCCCGCCGCTCTTGCAATTATCGCTCCCGTAACGTCGCTTCCGCCACGAGTGAACGTCTTTACGACGTCGCCCGGTGACGAGCCGTAAAATCCAGGGAAAACAGCTTTTTTGACTTTTTGCATTTCCTGTCTTATAAGGTCTAAACTGTATTCAAGTTGAAGTTCGCCGTCCTCATTGAATTTAATGAGTTTTAAAGTATCCAAAAAAGCGTATCCAAGCTTTTTGGCAAGAACTTTTGCGGACAAATATTCGCCTCGGGACGCAGCATAATCGGCAGTCGTAGACGAATTTATTTTTTCTTCTATTTCATCGTAATCTGCCGATAAGTCAAGGTCGATACCGAGCCGTTATTTCCATATAGAGGATGGGCATCAAGAGGAATATGGGCTGCGTAAAGCAT
>CAMGKS010000039.1 GCA_946056785.1 uncultured Clostridia bacterium | reverse complement strand
GTTAAACTCGATTGCGGCAAAATTATGATCGCCTTATCCGACGGAATGGGACAAGGCTTTTCCGCACATACGGCAAGTAGCGACACGATAACGCTTGTGGAAAACTTTTATAAGGCGGGACTTAAAAGCGAGCTTATTCTGCCCCTCGTAAACAGACTTTTAACTTTAAAAGACGCAGACGATTATTCAACCTTAGACATCGGCGTTGTAGACTTAAACAGCGGATTTCTCGACGTAATAAAACTCGGCAGCTCACCTACCTTTATTATGACTAACGGCAATCCGGTAAAAATCGATTCGAACGCTCTTCCGATAGGAATTCTCGATAGAATAAATCCCACTACGCAGACGGTTAAACTGTCGCCATACGATCTTGTAGTTATGATGACCGACGGCATTGTTGACGCCGTAGGCGAAGAAAAATTGGCGGAAATATTATGCAATGAAAAATCTTTCAATCCGCAAGCTCTTTGCGACAGAATTATGGACGCGGCACAAAGTCAAGGTTTAAACGACGACGCCACGGCAATCGCTTTCAGAATAGCGCGAACCGCAAGCTGAATGATTAACGCTGAATGATTATGCGTAAATTCATACTCACTTTACACTCTGACGGTATTTACCGAAATTAAGATTTTTAGTTAAAGCGTCGCATACAGTATCTGCGTATCTTTCACAAATTTACTGCTTAACGAATTAGTCCGCAGTGTTCAAATTCATATTACGATCGACAACGAATGAACTAAGCCGATAATTAATTTTGAAAAGCCGAACAAACCGTAATTCAATTAAAACGGTTTTGTCGTGCTTTATATTGCCGTGCTTTATATTTTTAATTTGAGTTGACGCACTTTTTACCCTGTTTCCGTTTTGAAAATAAAAATTTATGTTATATAATAAATTTATGAAACTTAAATTACCTGAAATTGCGGAAAATAAAAAAATCGCTCTCGCCGTCAGCGGCGGAACAGACAGTATGGCTCTTTTATGGCTGTTCAAAACGGAATTTAAAGGTAGCTTTTACGTCATTAACGTCGAGCATGGAATAAGAGGCGAAGCAAGCGTAAGCGACAGCAAGTTTGTCGAAGATTTCTGCAAAAAACACGGAATAGAATTTAAGGGCTTTTGCGTAAATGCTCCGGAATACGCAAAGGAAAAACGCATATCGTTAGAGCTTGCGGCACGGGAATTGCGGCACGCTATCTTTTCAGACGAAATAAAAAAGGGTTTCTGCGACTTTGTTGCAACGGCTCATCATAAAAACGATCAGGCGGAAACCGTCTTGCTCAGAATTTGCCGAGGCACGGGAATTTACGGTTTGCAAGGCATTGCTCCCATAAAGAATTTTTTAATACGACCTTTACTTAATTATTCGAAAACCGAACTGGCCGAATATTTATCCGAAAACGATATACCGCACTGCAACGATGAGACGAACGAATTCGATAATATTACGAGAAATTATTTCAGACTTAACGTCATTCCTAAAATCGAAAAAAAATTTCCGCAGTTTTGCGACAGCGTAACAAGACTGACGAGAGCGGCAACGGAAGCGGAAGATTTTGCGCGTTCGCTTATAGACGAACCTATAAAAACGATTAGCGGCGGTTACAAAATCAAAATGCCGTTTAAACACCCTTATCTTTTCAAAAAAGAAATCGGCGTTTGCTTTGAAAAATCAGGCGTTATTCAGGACGTGGAAGAACGCCATTTCGAACTTATATTGAATCTCGCTTCAGACTTAAACGGAAAACGCCTCGATATGCCGTTCGGCATAACGGTATATAAAGAATCGGACGGTTTGGCATTCGAGAAAAAAAGAGATAAAGAATCTCTCTTTTTGCCGTTATCGAATATATTCGCCGATTCTGAATTCGGCAGACTTTTCAAATTGTCGAAAGTCGACGAAAAGGCAGACGGCTTAAAATGCGATTGGGATAAAATTCCGAAAACCGCTGTCTTGCGTTATCGAAAAGACGGCGACAAATTCACTAAATTCGGAGGCGGCACGAAAAATCTCGGCGACTTTTTAACGGATAAAAAAATTCCGCTCCGACTTCGTGATAATTTGCTTGTAATTGCCAACGAAAATGATATACTTTTAATAGTCGGCGTCGAAATTTCCGACAAAATAAAAATCGACGAAAATACAAAAACTGTATTATCGGTAAAAGGAGAAAACAATGTACGGTAAGGAAATTGAAAAGGTTTTAATCTCAGGCGAACAAATTGAAGCTCGTGCCAAAGAAATGGCAGAACAAATATCAAAAGATTATAACGGTGAACCTATTCTGGTAGTCGGTATATTGCGAGGGGCTTCGATATTTTTAGCCGACCTTTTCAAGAATCTTAAAGGCTATAACGTCGAATTAGATTTTATGTCGCTTTCAAGTTACGGAGCAGGCACAAGCTCGTCGGGCGAAGTTAAAATGATAAAAGACTTGACCGAACCTATCGACGGCAAAAACGTCCTTATCGTTGAAGATATCATAGATACCGGAATCACTTTGACGTATCTTATGAAAGTGTTGCAGGCAAGAAATCCTAAATCGGTAAAGCTCTGTTCTCTACTCGACAAGCCTTCGAGACGTAAGGTGGAACTTAAAGGAGATTACGTCGGCTTCGAAATTCCTGATTGCTTTGTAGTAGGATACGGACTCGATTATGCCGAAAAATTCCGCAACCTGCCCGACGTTTGCATATTAGCAAAAGAGGTGTATGAAAACTAAAATATTCATACCCGCCGATCTGCTGAATTTAGCCGAACTCTTTCCGTCCGATTCTCCGCTCTATATTGTAGGCGGGTACGTTCGTTGCGGTTTAATGGGGCTTGAATACGGCGATTTAGATCTAACGAGCAGACTTACTCCGAATGAGTTGAAATCGCTTTTATCCGATACCCCTTTTAAAATAGTCGACTCCAACCTGAGAGTCGGCACTGTGATAATAAAAAGCAAAAATTTCACAGCCGAGTACACGACGTTCAGAGTGGACAGCTATCCTACCGGTGGAAATCATTCGCCGTCTAAAGTTGTTTTTACAAACGATATTGCCTTAGACGCACGGCGACGAGATTTTAAAATCAACGCCATATACTACGACGTATTAAAAGACGAAATTATAGACCCTGTCGGCGGCTTGAAAGATTTAAACGATTCCGTTTTGTCAACGACAAGAACGCCTGAAGAAGTTTTTGCCGAAGACGGTCTGAGAATTCTTCGACTTGTCCGCTTTGCGGCAGAACTGAATTTTAATATCGATAGCGAGACTTTTTCAGTTGCAAAAGAACTCGTAAATCAGATTCTCGATTTATCTAAAGAACGCATCGCGGTCGAACTAAAAAAGATTTTAACCGCCGACTGCCGATATCGCATAAAAAATAACGAATTTGCACATTTTAAAGGCGTTAAATTGCTTGACGACGTCGGAGCTCTTTGCTTGATTTTCCCGCCGTTGCAAGACGGAAAAGGTTTAAAACAAAATCCAAAATATCACGATTACGACGTTTTCGAACACTCTTTAACAACGGTTAAATTCGCAACCGCAGATATAAGACTTGCCGCCCTTCTCCACGACGTAGCCAAACCGTTTTGTTTAAAACGTGACGGAAATATGTATGCTCACCCTTCCGAAGGCGGAATTATGGCAAGACGACTTCTCGGTAAAAAAGGATTGAAACTTTCAAACAAAGAGATCGATTTTACGGCAAGATTGATTGAAAACCATATGTATAACCTTGACAATCAGACAAAAGACGGCAAACTTAAAGTGTTTATCGCAAAAAACCGCGACATAATAAAACGGCTTGTAAATCTTATGCGAGCCGACGCTATGGCGGCGAAAGGTTTTCACTCTTATTCGGCGGACAGAATTGAATCGCTTTACGATTCGATGATCAATAGCAGTACTCCGATGAAAATTTCCGACCTTAAAGTAAAAGGCAACGACCTGATTTCGCTCAACGTGCCGCCTTCGTCCAGAAGTGCCGTTATGAATAAAACTTTGGAAAATTGCATTAAGAATAATCTGACCGATTACGAAAACCAATTTAAAGAAATGAAAAAAATTGTTAAGGAGATGATTAAATGACGGAAATTTACATTTTAATTGCATTGACGGCAATTATGCTCGTATTGCTTTGCGTAAATATAATTTTGTTTGTCTTTAAGAAAAACGGAACTGCCGGCGATACGTCTGCCGTCAAAAAAATCATAGAAGATACCGCAAAAGACTCCAAAGAAAATTTAAGAGATATAAAATCGGATATTGTCGAAACACTTAAAATGAACAACGATATGACGGCGAATACCGTAAACCTTATGATGCAAAACGTCGAAAAAGACGTTAACGGTCTTTCCGGAAAAGTGGCGACTCTTGTCGATTATCAGCAAAAAAGCACGTCCGCACTCGAAAGACGAATGATAGAGTTTATGACAAACGTCGACGCAAAACTCGAAAACATGCGTGGCGACAACGAAAAGCAATTAAACAAAATGCGTGAAACCGTTGACGAAAAACTCAGTTCTACGCTCGAAGAACGTTTTAACAACTCTTTTAAACTCGTCAGCGAAAGGCTTGGCGAAATTACGCAAAGTTTTGCGGAAATGCACAATTTGCAGACAGGAGTAAACGACCTTAAAAAGATTTTTTCAAACGTTAAACAGCGTGGCACGTGGGGAGAAATCGCACTTGAAAATCTTCTCAGCCAAATTCTTGCTCCGGAACAATATGCAAAAAACGTCAACGTTACCAAATCAGGCGACGAGAGAGTCGACTTTGTCATCAATCTCCCGGGCAAAAACGACGATACCGTTTATCTTCCGATCGACTCGAAATTTCCGATTGAAGATTATCTGAAACTCGTCGAAGCGTCCGAAAGCGGAAACGTTGCCGAAATCGAAGAAGCCGCAAAAAAACTCGAAAGAAGAATTAAAGAAGAAGCTGCGTCAATACGTCAAAAATACGTGCATCCGCCTAAAACGACCGATTTTGCAATTTTATACCTGACTATCGAAGGCTTATATGCAGAAGTCGTAAAGCGGCCGGGACTTATTGAAGAACTTCAATCGAAATTCCGCATCGTAATTTGCGGACCTACCACACTTGCCGCTCTGTTAAACAGCTTACAAATGGGTTTCAGAACGGTTGCAATCGAAAAACGCAGCACGGAAATCTGGAAGCTGCTTGAACAGTTCAGAAAAGACTTTTCAAAATTCAACGAGCTTCTCAACGCCACAAAAAAGAAACTGGAAGGCGTTCAATCAACTATAGAAGACGCAGGAAAAAGAACTGAAATTATTCAGAAAAGATTGTCGGGAGTCGGCACGTTACCCGACAAACAGACAGACCTGCAAGAAAGCGCGTCAAATTTTCTTGATTTAAACGATGAGGAATAGAATGAAAATATTTGCCGATATGCACAACCATACATCTTTCAGCGACGGAAAACTTTCGCCCGAAAAAAGAGCCGAAATGCTTTTTAAAAAGGGTGCAAAGGCTTTTGCCATTACCGACCACGATACGGTTGACGGCATAGAAGAAGGCATCGAAGCGGCAAAAAAATTTAATATGGCATTCTCCCCTGCAATAGAAATATCCACTTATACCTATCGTGAAATACATATATTAGGTTACAACGTCGATTTTTTAAATCCCGATTTTGTCGAAACGCTTAAACTTATTCAATCGTTCAGAACGGACAGAAACGTGCGGCTTTTTAATCGCCTTAAAGAACTCGGGATAAAAATCGATATCAATCCGTATGCAAACGGCATAGGCAGAGTTCATTTCGCAAACGCAATGGTGGAAGCAGGCTACGCTCAGGACGCGAACGAGGCATTTGAAAATTATCTCGGCTCAAATAAAAAAGCATATATTCCTGCCAAACGTCTTACGCCTATTGAAGCAATAAAGTGCATAATAAACGCAAAAGGCGTTCCGGTGCTCGCTCACCCTAAGATATATCTGACCGACAAAAAGCTCGACCTTCTTATCGAAGGTTTGAAAAGATACGGCCTTAAAGGGCTTGAAGTCGTCTATCCTTCGCACAACGAAACGGACGAGGCAACGCTTAAAAACGTTGCAAAAAAGTTCGGGCTGATTGCTACGGCAGGCAGCGACTTTCACACTCCGTCTTCAACGGACCCGCACAATAAAAACGGCTTCGTCCCTATGATGGACGAAAATGAACTTATAAAACTTCTTCCTAAAAAAATCTGATTTTAAAACCGTTATTCGCCTCTAAGCACTTTCCCCCACACCGCTTTATTGAGTCTTAGTTTTGCTTTTATCTATCAGCCGCTTTATGCGGCAATATTTTTATCAAATTTAATCCATAAAAACAGCCGCCCTTTAAAAAATTTGCCGCCATTTAAAACCTACGGAGATTGCGTTTAAAAACCAAACCAAATTTAAACAAATAAGCAAATTTTGATAAAATGTACGTTTGGCTATTTGTCGCCGGACGCACGTTAGTTTTTTGCTTTTTCAGTTGATCGTCCTATCCGGCTGCGGCAATATTCATATTTTATTTTTTCTCCGAATCCGGCGTTTTCCATTTGTTCATTTATTCAACGACTTAGTTAAATAAACGGTTTTTTATTCAATGACTTAGTTTAATAAGCGGTTTTTTGCTCAAACTAACGGTATGATAAAAAAGAAAGATTACTTACTTAAAATTTTATTTCTGTTCACCCTTTTGTTTTTCTGTACGGCAGCGTCGATTACGCATACTGCCGCAACGGACGGTTCGTATAAAACCTTTTTCGCAAACCGTTCGACTACCATAACCTCAGATAAACTTTCCGATTTAAAAAACGGAGAGATTCCGTTTGAAAACGACCTATCGTTTAACCGATTTAACCTAACCGAATTAAACACGAACGCAGTAGAAATAAGCGTATGCGACAAAAACTCGTACGAAGAAAATTTTCTTTTGGCGTTAAGCGATTCGGCAAAAAAACTTTTAAGTAAATATTCCCTTACAAAACAATTTACTGCTTTGCTTAATTTCACCGACGTTGACGAAGCGGCAAATTTCATATCAAAAGATACTACAAAAATCTACAATGCTATAGCACGAAAAAATTGCGTCGAATTTTCGGAAAGTAAATTCGTTTGCATTGACGGAAAACCAAAATATATATCGGGAAAGGACGGAAAATATCTCGATAAACGGGAATTTTGCTTAAATTTGTTTAACGCAATAGACAACGGAACGTATAAGGTAACGTTAAACTTTTTAGACAAAAAAGCAGAGAGTTTAAACTGCCTTAAAATGCGTACCGTTCAACGAGGAGATTTTTCAACGGTTTATTCAAGCTCAAACGAAAACCGTTCGGAAAATATAGCCCTTGCCACAAAGAAAATAAATGGTACGGTCATTATGCCCGACGAAACGTTTTCGTTTAACGAAACCGTCGGAAAAAGAACCGCCGCAAACGGTTTTAAAGAAGCCAAAGTTATTTTAGACGGCGAATTTACAAGTGGAATAGGCGGTGGCGTTTGTCAGGTTTCGACGACTCTTTACAACTGCGCTCTTATCGCAGGACTCGAAATAACCGAGGCAAACCAACATTCTCTGCCGGTATCATACGTTGCGCCCTCTTTAGACGCTATGGTATCCGATTACAGCGATTTGAAATTTAAAAACAACACGGGATATCCCGTTTATATTTTCGGTTACACACAAAACAAAACTGTAAGATTTCAAATTTTCGGCATAAAAGGCAAAACGTTATCCGTAACAAGCGAAATATCAAAAATCTTGCCTTTTGAAAAATCGCTCGTTTATAGACCTGACGCAACCGACGGAGAAATTATAAGAGAGGGAAAAAACGGTTATGAATCGGACGCATATTTAATTTATACGGAAAACGGAATGACGGTCAAACGTAAAATTCGCCACAACGTATACAAACCGCAAAACGAACTCGTTTCATCAAAATACGACGGTTTAAAATCGGAATAAACGCAGCGGAAGGAAGTTACGGAATAAGATTAATATTGACTATGCCGCTTTTAAATTGTATAATAGTTATATAAATTTTTTTTGGAGGCATTATGTCTTACTTGGAAACATACGATAAGTTTTTATCAAGCAACGAACTTACTACGGAAGAAAAAAATAGATTACTCGAACTTTCCGATGAAGAAAAGAAAGAGGCGTTCGCAATTCCGCTTGCTTTCGGTACTGCCGGCATGAGAGGCGTACTTGACGTCGGCACAAACAGAATGAACAGATTTACCGTAAGAAGAGCCACGGAAGGACTTGCAAAATTCATCGAAACGTTAGGCTCTGACGCTATGAAAAACGGAGTTGTCATAAGTTACGACACAAGAAGATTTTCAAGCGAATTTGCCATATTATCTGCAAAAGTCTTGTCCGCTCATAACATAAAAGTCTATCTGTTCGAAAACGTCAGACCCGTTCCCGTATGCTCGTATGCAATACGTCATTTCGCCGCTACGGCAGGAATTATGATTACGGCATCGCATAATCCTAAAATTTACAACGGATATAAAGTTTATGGCGACGACGGCGCTCAGATGTCCCCGGAAGCTACCGCAAAAGTCGTTGAATTTATCGATAAACTCGACTATTTCAACATTAAAGAGGCGGACGTAAAAATCACCAAAGAATCTATTTTGGGAAAAGACAATTTCAAAATCGACGACAACATCACCGTAATAGGAAGCAGCCTCGATAAATCATATTTCAACGAAATTCAAAAACTTTGCCTTTCGCCCGAAGCGGTCGAAAAAGTCGGCAAAAACATAAAAATCGTTTACACGCCGATTCACGGAAGCGGCTATATGCCTGTCACCACTATTTTGGATATTATGAATATTCCGGTAACCGTCGTTCCCGAACAGGCACAGCCGGATACGGAATTCTCAACCGTAAAAGTTCCTAACCCGGAAGAACCGGACGCATTGAAAATGGCAACCGAACTTGCCGATAAAATCGGCAGCGACCTTGTTATCGGCACGGATCCCGACTGTGACAGAATGGGAGTCGCCGTCCGTAACGACCAAGGAAATTTCGTTTTGCTTAACGGCAACCAAATCGGCTCCTTGCTTTGCGACTACATACTTTCAAAACGCAAACAAAACGGCACTCTGCCATCAAATGCGGCAATCGTAAAAACGATAGTCACAACCGAACTTGCAAGAGAAATCGCTTCAAGCTACAACGCAACCACTTTCGACGTTCTGACAGGTTTTAAATTTATCGGCGAAAAGATTAAAGAATGGGAAAAGAGCGGCGAATATACCTTTATGTTCGGCTATGAAGAAAGCTACGGATATTTAAGCGGTACTCACGCAAGAGATAAAGACGCCGTAGTCGCAGCTATGCTCTTTGCCGAAATGGCTTGCTTCTATGAATCGATAGGTTCTTCGGTTTATAAACGCCTTATAGAAATATTCGAAAAATTCGGATACTACGTCGAAAAATCGGTTTCCATTTTTTACAGCGGTCTTGACGGTATGGACAAGATGAAAAACATAATGGATTTTGCAAGAAATAAAAATCTCGACTCTATAGCAGGCGTAAAAGTCATTGCTAAAAACGATTTGTCGGCAAGCGTAAAGACCTATGCGGACGGAAAAACGGAAACCATAAATCTTCCTAAAACAAACGCTATAAAGTGGAATCTCAACGGTGGTGATTGGATTTGCGTACGTCCTTCGGGAACAGAACCTAAACTTAAAATTTACGTTGCTACAAAAGCTTCTTCAAAAGAAAAAGCAGCCGCCGTTGCAGAAAGTTACGTATCTTTCATGAAAGAGTTTTTATCCTGACGCAACGTAACGTTACGTAATTATATAACGCATAACGACAGTATTTAAAAAAGCAGGTTGCACCTGCTTTTTTTATACCGTTTTATTATAGTTTTATTAATCGCCTTTTTAATCTGCCCT
>CAMGKS010000038.1 GCA_946056785.1 uncultured Clostridia bacterium | reverse complement strand
ATTATATTTAGGAATAGGCTTTTTATGTTTTTCATCAAACAAACCTTCTTTTTCAAGTTGCTTTTTAAGCATCTCGAATTTTTGAGCAAGCAATCCGTCCCCGTATGGTTTAATTTCTTTTACAACAATGCTAAGCCGTCCGCCTTTTACGTAATAATCGATATCGCCACGCACTATAACTTGCTCGCCGTCTTTAGGGATATAAGTTTTTTTATATTGAAAGCAAGAACATTGAATAGTGGAATTTTCGTCTTTTAAAGCGAAATAAGCGTGCGGTCCGGAAAATTTAAACCCCGAAATTTCTCCTAAAACTTCGATATTTTTATACAATCCGGAATCGAAACACGCTTTAATAGATAAACTTACTTCTGTAACCGATATTACTGCCATTTACAACCTTTTTTCTGCGGACTTTATCGTATTGCTCATCAGCATTGCTATTGTCATTGGACCTACGCCGCCCGGTACGGGAGTTATAAAAGCCGCTACGTCTTTTACGTTTTCAAAATCGACGTCGCCGCAAAGTCCGTCATTCGTTCTGTTCATACCTACGTCTATGACGACCGCCCCATTTTTGACCATATCCGCCTTTATCATTTTGGCTTTGCCGACTGCCGCTATCAAAATATCCGCTTCTTTTGTGATTTCAGCCAAATTTTCGGTTTTTGAGTGGCATATAGTCACGGTTGCGTTTTCTTTTAACAGCATCATAGCCATAGGTTTTCCGACAATATTGCTTCTTCCTACAACAACCGCACGTTTGCCGCATATATCTATACCTGTCGATTTTATAAGACGCATGCAACCCTTAGGCGTACAGCTTTCAAAGCTGTCTCTTCCGAGGACAAGTCCGCCGACGTTATAAGGCGAAAATCCGTCGACGTCTTTCGAATCGGAAATATGCGAGCATACCGCCTCTTCGTTTATACCTTTTGGTAAAGGCAACTGGACGAGTATACCGTCAACCGTTTTATCGGCATTGAGAGTTTCGATAAGTTCGATAAGTTGTTTTTCGCTTACGTCTTCACCGAACGTAAACGCCAAAGACTTGATACCGACTTCTTCGCATGAAGTGATTTTATTTTTTACGTAAATCTGACTTGCAGGATTATTGCCGGCAAGAATAACGGCAAGACAAGGCATAACGTTTTTTTCTTTAAGTTTATCGACCTTCTCTTTCAATTCTGCCTTTACTTCGAGAGAAATTTTTTTTCCGTCAATAATGGTTGCCATAATCACTCCTTTGTAATCACGCCTTTAAGAACGCCGTTTACAAATTTACCCGATTTTTCTTCGCCGTAACGTTTTGCCAACTCAACCGCTTCGTTAATAACAACGGGAACGGGAGTGTCCGTATATTTCAATTCATATACCGCAACGACTAATATTGCAAAATCGGGACGGTAAATTCTGTTTATATCAAAGCCATGCGTATTCTGACTTATGATTTCTTTAATTTCGTCATAGTGCATGATCGTTCCGTCATAAACGTCGTTGATAAAGCGTTTATCGTCATCGTCCAGCGAACTGTCTAAAAGCATAAGCTCCAAAGTGCCGTCGTTTTTTTCTAAATAATAGGTATATTCGAATACCATCTTAAAAACTGTTTCTCTTGCAATTCTTCTACTCATAAAACACCTTAAAAAGAATATTTCCGTCTATTGTTCACTAGGCGGAAATATAACGCTTACAACGGTAACGTTTATGGACGTAACCGTATATCTTGTTGACGCTTCAACGGTTTTGGAGGCAACTTCCTGAACCTGAGATACCACGTCGGGAACGCTGTATCCGTAAAAAATATTGGCAAATATGTCTATTGTAACTTTGTCATTCGGCATAATGTAAACGCTGACTCCTTCGCCTCTGAAATGTCTGCCCTTTGTGCCGGATTTTTCATCGATAACTTCAACGCCTTCTACTTTATTCGCTGCGTCCGTAACCAACGCTTTTATAACGTCGCTGTAAACTTCAATATTGTCAACGTGATTTTTTGCCATATCACCCTCCGTTTATTGATTATATCATAGCGATATGGCAAAAATCAATCGTTTTTTTATGAATAAGGAATTACGTTAACGGACTTAGCGTTATATTCCGTTTCGCCGACAACCAAATCGACGATCTTTGCGGCGTCGCTCAATTTAAGTTCGTTTGAAACCACAACTACGTTTGCACTTGTGTCGCCTAAAGTGACGATAGCGTCATCGAAGCCCTGTCCTTTTATGAGTCCTTCGATATAAAGTTCTTTGTCCATTCTCGAAACGATGTCAAGACGCATATCTTCAGCGGCTTTCTTTGCCTCAGCAGACGTTTCGCTTGACTTAATTATTGCGTCCAATTCAAGCAGTTCCTCCGCTCTCAATGCGGTTCTGTCGGTACGATACGCATTGAAAAAGGTTTCCGTAACGTTTCCTGCCGTAGCGGTATCCGACGCATTTAAGGTGTCACGGTTGAGCGCCCAATTCAATACGCCGGTGGCAACCAACAAAACCACCATAAGACTTAAAACTAAAATTTTCTTTTTGTTTTTCTTCCAAAACTCCATATAAACCTCCCTTTTCATTAAACTTTATTGCTTGCATAAACCGAAACTATGTCCGCATTTACGTTTAACGCCACTTTTGTCGCTTCCAACAGCTTTAATCTTACCTTTATATCTTTTGCACCGCTCGCCACGACAAGCACTCCGCTTATCGCTCCGTCTTTATGCGTTATCATAACGTTTACCTCCCCCGCCCCTTCTATTGCCGATAGAATTTCAGATAATCTCGCTTCGTCCGAACTCTGTTGAACGGTTGTGCTGCTTACGGCAGTGGAATCTTTTGAATCTGACCTATTTAAACCGCTGTAAAGCAAAAGAGCAATAGCAATGATAAAAAGACACAATATAAATTCGATATTTTTTATCTTTTTAAGTTTTACTATGAGCGGAGATTTTCTTATTTTATCAACCAAATTCGTTTTCTTTTTATTTACGACTTCGACTTCCATATTACTCCTTAAACTCTACCTCGATATTTTCTCTTTTGACGTCGGCAATTTTTTCTACAATTTCAGTCACTTGCGTTATAAGTATATTCATATCTTTTTCATCAAGAACTTGTTTTGCGATAATAATTGCCGCTTTTTTTTCTCCTTTGTTTACGGCTATAGAAATTTCGGCGTCTATGCCGAGATTTTCAAAAGCAAATTCACAAGCCTTTTCGTCGTAAACAATATTCCCCGCTTCCAGCCTTGCGGCAATAACCGAATCGTTTTTAAATTCTTCGCTTTTTAAGGAAAAATCAAATTCGCCTTTAAAAATCGACGCCAACGGGCTGACCACGACAAAAACTACGATCAGTGAAGTTATCCCTTTTACGTATTTGTTCATCTGCCCGTCGGGCATAACGATATCCATAAGCACCGTCAGGCATATTACAGCCGTTACAGACAATATCCAACCGCTCATAAAGCCCCCATATTACACGATGAAATTGTAAGCATTATAAGTATTAAAAACATAAACGCCACTCCGATTACCGCACTTATCAGCAAAGAAACGTTTTTTGACATCATCATAAGCATATCCGATATGCGTTTTTCTCCTAATGGTTCTATAAGAGCGGCAGTAAACTTTAAACAAAGGGATAAAACGAGCATTTTGCACACGGGAAACGCCACGGTAGCAATAAGTATTAACGTACCCACTAAACCTATAGAGTTTTTAAGCAACACTATTCCGGCATACGCCAGATCGTAACCGTCGGATAAATAACCGCCTAACACAGGAACGTAACTTGAAACCATAAATTTCGAAGCGTTAAAAGTTACGCTGTCAAAAGCCGAAGTCGCTATTCCCTGTGCCGTAATAAAGGTTATGAACAAACTGAACACGCCGCCTAAAACGTAACTACCGAAACTTTTAAACGATTTTGCAAGTTTATCCAGTCGCACTTCTTTGGACAGATTTCCCACTATCGACAAAACAGCCGTAGCAAGAAAAATAGGCAATATCAATGAGTTTATCAGCGTTATGATTCCGCCCGATAAAACCGCCATAAACGGTTGTAAAGTTGCGTTTGTAGTATGTCCTCCTAAAGCTGAAAGTATCGTCAAAAGCGGCGGGAAAAGAAACGAACAGATTTTTTTTACGTTTAATAACAACGATACGCACATACTGCTAACAGAACCGATAATGACAAGCAAAATAGTCGCTATCGCCCCGAAGGATACGAAACGCACAACCTCCTGCGTCGATTTTTGCTTAAAACCGGATACGGCTTGCGAAAGAATAGCCGTTAAAACTGCAATGAGCAATATGGCTAAAAACGACGGCAAAAAACCAAAAAAATATTCCGCAACCGATATTCCCAAAGTCGAATAAAAATTTTCGAAAAACGTTTCGCTTTCTCCGTTTAACAGTTTTTTTATCAAATCTTTTACAGAGTCGAAACCTAAAGCGTGTTTTTGATTTTCATCAAGTGAATCTATATATTCTTCAAACGCAGAAAAGTCCACGTCGTCTGCCCGATCGGAAAAATCAACGTCGCTTAATGCATAACATACGGAGGGTGAAACAAAAGTCAGGGCGGCAATTATAAACGCTAACAAGATTGCAAATTTGTTTTTGCCCGAGTGGTTTTTCCTCGTTCTGACTTTGCATATAGGACGATAGTTATTTATACAGTCAAAATTTTTTACGGCGTCTTTTTTGTCGCAACCGATAGGAATAGAAGCGTCGGCGTCTTCGGCTTTTAAAGCAACGATCCGCTTTTTGACGCTCTTTATATAAAAATTGTCCTTTCTCCATACTGCTTTAAATTTCATATTCCACCTACGGTTATCTGAGAAATCACGTCAACTAATTTCGTTATTATTCCGATGCTCAGGCTGAATATCAACAACTTTCCTCCCAGTTGAACTTTAGACGCAAAACTTTGACAACCGGCGTCGTTGCAAATCGATGCGGAATATTCCGTCAGATAGCCTATACCTATTATTTTTAAAACAAGCGAAAACAGACTCGACGGCAAACCGCTTTTGTCAATCAATTTTTCAAACTGAACGATAACTCCACTCAACGAATTGACAAGCACGATGACAAGCACTATTCCCGTCGCAATAGTGGCAAACACCGCAAACTCCGGTTTCGACGCTTTCAACAAATTGACGATAATTATTCCGATTATTGCTATACCGATAATTTTTATAATGGTCACAACGCAAAAATCGATTTTACGGTATCGAACAAACCACCCAACATATCTACAATAAGCACTACAACGATAATTATTCCGGCAAGAGTGGCAAACGTAGCAATTTCGTCTTTATCGCTTTTTTTGAGAATAATTGAAACGATTGCCGTAAGTAATCCTATTCCTGCAATCTTAATTAATATCCCTATGTCCATTCAACCTCCTACGCCAAAATCAACATGACGGCTAAACCTACAAGTACAGACAATTTGAAATACATATTTCCTAATTTTTTCGCCTCATTTTCGCTTTTTGTTTTCAACTCTTCAAAAATCTGTGCATTTCTTTTAATTTCATTCAACGTTTCGTCAATCGGTTTTTTCCCCAAAGAATTTAAAAACCTTCCTACTTGCTGTTTTTCTCCGTTATTCAAACCTGCCAGATCGGGTATAAAATCATCGGCTTTACCTATTTTTAAAACTTCCGAATATGCTAAAAGCGAATTGTGAACGCTGTTTTTTTTGCCGCTGCAAAAGCCGTTTACAGCGTCGATAACAGTCGTTTTTAAATATGAAATTTCCCCCGACAGATACGACGTAAATTCTGCTAAGGTCGAATAAGTTTCCTTACGCAAATTGTAATGTCGCCTTATTGCCATTCCAATCATTGCGCACGCTATGGCAATAAGACCGCCTGCAATTAATCTAACCATTATGCACCTTCTCAAAACTTTTCAAAGTCCCCATTGACGGTTTAGACGACAGCACTGCAATTCCGTCAAAGCATTTTAAAAGCCCCTGAAAGTTCTTGTTGTTTCTTATACTTAAAATTCCATCGGCATGCAAAGACGCAAAAACCTTAACTCCGCAACGGGTTATGTCAATTAAACTATTAATTTCGCATTCTTTAAACACTTCATCGGTTACAATCAATTCAGGCGAAGCCGAGCGAATACAATTTTCATATGCGACGGTTTTAGGAACGTTTGCTATTACGTCGCATTCGCCTACGTCAAGAGTCGGTTCGCCGTTCGACAAAGCCGCCAATTCTCCTCTTTCATCAATGATAAGCGTTTGCGTTTTATACGAAAACAATCTTGCAAGATCTCTCAATACGGTAGTTTTGCCGCAATTCGGCGGCGAAATTACAAGCAAATTGTTTACCTTGTTCAATTCAATTAAATTTTTTATTCTTTCCCCGCAACCTATTACTTCATGCGGCACTCTGACAATAAGGCTCGAAAAATTTTTTATCGACGTCAATTTCCCCTTATCGCATACGCCCTCGCCTGTAGCTCCTATTCTTATGCCGCCATCGTATTTTAAAAAGCCGTTAACCAACTCTTCCATGACAGAATAAACCGAATAATTGCTTGCAACGCCGACAACTCGTTCGATATCGCTTTTTTGTGCAATATAAAGCGTTCCGCAGTCGAGTTTTAATTTTACCGCTCCGTTTACAGTGACAACCGTGACCGGGCGGTTAAGTCTTAATCTGACCTCATATATATCCTTTTCGGGGAAAACGGAAATCAGTTTTCTCAATACTCCTGAAAACAAATCATTGAGCATATCAAACGATATGTAAAATCAAAATTCAAATTGCAAATACGACAAAAAATCATTTTATATAACATTTAAATCGTTCGTTCGCAACAAAAAAAACTAAAACAAAAAGTCCGCCAAAAGGCGGACTTAAAAACAAATTTAAACTAAAAGGCAATTATACTCTTGACATATATTCGCCCGTTCTTGTATCGATACGGATAGTATCTCCTTCGTTTACGAACATAGGAACCTGAAGTTCGTATCCTGTTTCAACGGTTGCCGGCTTCGTAGCGTTTGTAGCCGTGTTTCCTGCAACAGCCGGTTCGCAAACGGTAATCAACAATTCGACAAAGTTTGGCGGTTCAACAGAGAAAGGAGCACCGTTGAAAAATTTCATTTCAACCGGCATGTTTTCTTTAACAAAGTTTAAAGCGTCTTCAACTTGAGATTTGTTAAGCGGAATTTGTTCATAAGTTTCGCTATCCATAAAATAGTAAAGTTCGCCATCGTTGTAAAGATATTCCATAGTTCTTTTATCGATGTGTGCAAGTTCAAACTTTTCTGTCGGGTTGAATGTTTTTTCAAGAACACTGCCTGTTACAACGTTTTTGATTTTCGTACGGACAAAAGCTGCTCCTTTTCCCGGTTTAACGTGTTGGAAATCAACGATAACCATTATGTTGTTATCCATTTGGAATGTAATACCTTTACGAAAATCTCCTGCTAAAATCTGAGCCATAGTTTTTTTGCTTGTTTCCAAGCTCCTCCTGTAAATTTGTTACGCTTTATGCGATTTCAATTAATTCTATTGTGTGTCGGCTAATCGGTTTCTGACTGCCTACAATAAACATATTTTCAATGCGTACGCCCATTTCGCCGTCGATATAAATACCCGGTTCGATTGTGACGACCATTCCGTTTTCTAAAATTTCATTGCTTTTCGTGTTGAGCGTAGGGGCTTCGTGAATTTCAAGCCCGACGCCGTGCCCCGTTCCGTGAATATATTTATCACCGTAACCTGCCAAAGCTATATGGTCACGCGCGACCTTATCGACGTCATAACACGCCACTCCTGCGGATAAAATTTTAACCGCCTTAAGCGATGAATTTTTAACGACGTTATAAATTTCTTTCATTTTCGAACTTGCCCTGCCGACGACGAACGTGCGAGTAAAATCACTGCAATATGATTTATATTTAGCTCCCATGTCGATGGTTACAAATTCGTTAAGTTTCAATTTTCTGTCGGTAGGCACGTGATGCGGTTCCGCCCCGTTTTCTCCGAATGCTACTATCGTATCAAAAGACAAACCTTCCGCTCCGTATTCAATTGCCTTTTCGAAAATGAATTCGGCAACTTCTTTTTCGGTTTGACCGATAGCGATACTTTTTAAAACCTCATCAAAAACGCTGTCGATGATTTCTGCACTTTTGACAATCAAAGAAATTTCTTCTTCGGTTTTAACCGCTTTATTTTGCATATTCTACGCTTCTGACCTCACGAATTACGTTTACTTTAATTTGTCCCGGATAATCGAGTTCCGATTCAAGCTTGCCTGCAATATCTTTAGCAAGGAACACGGTTGCCTGATCGTTGACTTTTTCCGGTTTAACGATAACTCTGATTTCTCTGCCTGCCTGAATTGCATAAGACTGTTCAACGCCGTCGAAAGAATTTGCAAGGCTTTCGAGTTTTTCAATTCTCTTTACGTAATTTTCAATAGACTCGCGTCTTGCTCCCGGTCTTGCCCCGGAAATAGCGTCGGCAGCCTGAACGAGAATTGCTTCAACGGTTTCTGCTTCGACGTCTCCGTGGTGGGCGGCGATACAATGAATGACCGCCGGATTCTCTTTATATTTTTTTGCAATATCGACGCCGATTTGAATATGCGTACCTTCGGTTTCATGGTCGATTGCTTTTCCTATATCGTGCAAAAGCCCCGCTCTTTTAGCAATCTTTACGTCCGCTCCGAGTTCTGCCGCCATAATTGACGCAATAAACGAAACTTCGAGCGAATGTTTTAAAACGTTCTGTCCGTAACTTGTACGATATCTGAGTCTGCCGAGAAGTTTGACAAGTTCCGGATGAAGTCCGTGAACGCCTGCGTCAAACACAGCCTCTTCGCCAGCTTCCTTGATTGATTGCTCGACTTCTTTTTTAACTCTGTCAACCATTTCTTCGATACGGGCAGGATGAATACGTCCGTCCGCAACAAGTTTTTCAAGAGTGACTCTTGCGATTTCACGTCTTACAGGGTCAAAGCTTGAAAGCGTTACGACGTCCGGAGTGTCGTCGATAATCAAATCAACGCCCGTAGCAGATTCAAAAGCTCTTATGTTACGTCCGACACGACCGATAATTCTGCCTTTCATTTCGTCGCTTGGAAGCGGAACAACCGAAACGGTGCTGTCTGCCGCATGGTCGGCTGCACATCTTTGTATAGCAAGCGAAATAATATTTTTCGCTCTTTTCTCAGCCTGCTCTTTCGCTTGAGTTTCAATCTCTTTGGCTTCGACGGCACAATCACGCTTAACGCCTTGCAAAAGCGAGTCTTTAAGCTGAGCCGCCGCTTCTTCTTTGGAAAGTCCGGATACTCTTTCAAGTTCTTTCTGCACTTTTTCCTGAGCAAGTCCGAGTTCTTCTTCGATGCCCTTCAATTTAAGTTTAGTGCTTTCAATCTGTTTTGCCGAACTTTCGATTTCTTCTTGTTTCTTATCTAAAAATTCTTCTTTTTTATCTAAAGATTGTTCTCTTTGAATAAGTCTGTTTTCTGATTTTTGCAAATCGGCTCTGCGTTCTCTTGTTTCTTTATCGAATTCTGAACGCATTTTGTGCAACTGTTCTTTTGCTTCAATCATGCCGTCTTTGCGGATTGTTTTTGCTTCTAAATTTGCTTCTTCAACAATTCTTGCTGCTTCTCTCTTGGCTAATCCAACCTTGTTTAGGGAATATAATCTATATCCTAATAGTCCAATAAGCAAACCGACTATCAATGCGGCTGCACCGACTATTCCTGCAATAGCACCAGAGGAAAGACATGCAAGCGAATAAGTTATGCTTGTCAATTTGTTATCCTCCAAAAAATTCTCAATATTACCCCTATCGTAATATAATATACTGCTCTAAGTATACACGATTATTTATATCAAGTCAACAATCGGTAAAAAAAAGGGCATTCTAATTTTGACGATTTTTTTAATATTTTAACCTCTGCTAACAAAATAATGTTTCTCCATTCCATTTGATTTTTAAAACGCCGAAACAAAAAAAAAACAAAAGCTCGTTTCCAATTTAATTATGCAGAAAAATTTTATCCTGATTTTAATAGTAAAACGAAAATGCGTTAAAAATTTAACTGTATATAGACAATATAATCAAGCGACAAGCAAAGCCTTTATAAGCAAAGATTTTACAATAGAGTGG
>CAMGKS010000037.1 GCA_946056785.1 uncultured Clostridia bacterium | reverse complement strand
GCTTTTTTTATACCGTTTTATTATAGTTTTATTAATCGCCTTTTTAATCTGCCCTATTTGTTTTTCTTTTTTTTGTTTCTTTATTGTTTCGCTTCGTTTCCGCTCTTTGTCAAAACAATCTGTGAAGCGTTTCTTTCTTATATCGCGTTTAACGTTTATCTATCCACGTATTTATGTTTTACTCCTTTTCCGTTTGTCGCTATTTGTCGTTTTTAATTTACATATCTATTATGCGTTCATTGAAGTCGCTTTCAGAAACTAAAAAAGTCTGCCACGCCGATAATTCGACGTACGACAGACTTTATGGTCGAGGCGACAAGATTCGAACTTGCGGCCTTTCGGTCCCGAACCGAACGCACTACCAAACTGTGCCACGCCTCGCTAATTGATATAATATCAACATTAAAAGATTATGTCAAATTATTGACGAATTTATTTTTTAAAATAAAATTTTTTTGTCGGCATTTGCTTTTTAAACGAATTTATCCGACAAATTTCTCCACCATAAAATGCCTTTATGCAAAACCTTTTAACCGTTCGCTCATCAAAAACCGACTTGAACAAGATTTAAAAATCCAATATTGACAAATTAAAACAATTTAATATAATTAAATTAACAAATAAAAGGAGGGAAACCGTTATGGATTATCCGAATTACAGACAATGCTGTGCAACCTGTACAAATTGGAAAGACGCAAAAAGAGTGGTCAGTCCTGACCGAAAAAAAGTAACTACGGATACGGCAACGGCATGCTGCCAAATGTTCAACGGAATCAGCACTGAAATGAGTGCCGGTCGAGGCGGCTGCCCGAAATACAGAAAATTGTTACAGCTATTATAGTTTAAGGGCAATTTTACACCGTAGAAACAACGTTGAAAAGAGTATGAAATCAAGTTTTTAACTTAATTTTATGCTCTTTTTTTTGCGTTTGTCTTTTATGAAAACTGTAACAAACATTAATTAATCTTAATTTTTAAACTTAAACCGTTCTGTTTTTAACTTCATTTTTTCAGTATTCAACAACCGTTTGTTTGCTATATTCTTTACTGCATTTGACATCGCAAAGATTATGGAATAAAATGGCTATAAAAGGTGCAATAAAACGTTAAACGGGAAGGCGGTCGGAATCCGCCACAGCCCCCGCTACTGTATTAAGCCAAGTTGCCAAAAAGTCACCGAAAGGGAAGACGGCAAAGATTTATTCTAAATTTGTATCAAGGTAAACTTTTAGATAAACTTATTATTTATTCTGATTCGGTTTTGAAATTTTACGCCATACAAAAACAGATTAGATCTCTTTAAGTCAGGATACCGGCCTTTAAAAAATACACCGCATAGCAAAGCTATGCATTTTACGGAGGGTAAAATGAACAAAACAAAGAGACTTTTGACGGTTATTATTGCCGTCGCACTTTTAGTTGTCTGCATTTCTGTTTTTGCCGCTTGCGACAAAACGGATACCGGCGAAAAAACGGTTGTCGTGCGATTTGTCGGAAACGACGCATACGGACCAACAGAGTTGTTCAACGTTACGGCTACTACGCAATCTGCAAATCTTCACGAACTTATGATAGAGTTGCAAAAGCAAAACGAAGTAGTCTATAATTTCAGCGACAGCTCATACGGAGCATGGATTTCAAGCGTAGGTTACGTTGACGGCGAAACCAAAATGCTTGAACCGGGCGAAGGAGAATACGTCGCAATTTTGCATTCGATAGACGAACCTGACCTTATCGATTATACAAACGTTTCAAAATCTTTCAAACTTAACGGCAAAACGTTTATGTATAGTTACGTCGGAATTTCTTCGTTGCCTCTTATCGACGGTGCGGAATATGCGTTTTATATTTTGTCTTACTAATGAAAAAAGCAGAAGGCAAATTTAAAAACACTGCCAAATATTTATGTTACGTCGCCGTTATGGCGGCAACGCTTACTGTCGGAAAACTCGCTTTAAGTTTCATTCCTAACGTCGAAGTCGTGACGTTGCTTATCATTTGTTACGCTGCAGTTTTCGGTCGCAGATATGCTATTTTTGCCACAATGATTTTCTGTGCGGTTGAAACGGCAATCTACGGATTCGGGACGTGGGTGCTTCTTTACTTTATATATTGGAACTCTCTTGCAGTAGTATCGTCGCTATCGCTTATAAAACCCAAACTTTACGTTGCCGTTATCATTGCCGTTTTATTTACCGCTTTTTTCGGAGTGCTATCAACGGCAATCGACGTAACGTTTGCAGGAATTTACGGCGTCCCGACATCTGACTTAGGAAAACTTTTCGGGGCATATTACGTAAAGGGCGTCTGGTTTTACGTTACGCACGTAGTGAGCAATTTGCTGATCGTATCCGCCCTTTTCGTCCCTTTGACAAAGTTGCTGACTAAAATTAAAAACGGAAATTATTTGGAAAAAAGCAAAAATCTTACAACTTTAAACGACGTCCAAAACGACGCCTGTATAAGCAAAAATGATTCTTGTTCCGTCTTAACCGTAGATTCAGAGACTGATAAAAAGGAAACGAGCGATAAACCGTAAACTTATCATAAACAACGCTACAAATCAACGCAGATTTTACGATAAAAAATAAGGGAAATTAAAGTTCCCTTATTTTTTTAAACTTCTCTTAACGCAATTTCATTTAACGCAAAACGCTAAAACCGTTTAAGCTTTTTGCATCAATTGTCACACACGCTAAATATTTCGCCATTTTTATTTATCATAAATCGATTTTTTTGTTTATACAATTTATTACGAAATTAAATTATCGTCGTGAACGTCTTAAAAACAAAAACGACAAACGCACGGCTTCGTTAAAGCAAACTTCAAACAGTATTTACCACGATTTATTTGTAATTGGTTGTTGACAAAAGTTGTAAAGCAGTTTAATATAAAATATGTATCTTTACCAAAGTCTAAAAGGAGGAGGCAAATGTTTACAAAATGTCCAAGTTGTCATACTGAAATAAGTTTCGAGCCGCCAAAGAACGCTCCTGCCGGATATAAACACCGTTTAAAATGCCCTAACCCTAATTGCGGCGTTACCATAAGCGTTGTGATTCCGTCAAAGCAACCTGCGGAACAAACCGTTTCAGCTCCTAATATGTCGCAACAGCAATATACAAATCATAACGTTGGCGGCGTTGCCCCGCAGCAACCGCAATATCAACAATATCCGCCTTATCCGCCACAGTACCCGCCTTACCAGTATGCTCCCTACAACGGATATGCTCCGCAACCATATCCTGCCCCGTATCCGCCATATCCTATGCCGCAACAAAACGCTGCGGAATCTGAGAAAAAAGAACCCGATAAAACGGGAAGATGGTCCGGAAGTCTGCCTAAGAGCTTGACTATTCTTATTTTAAGTCTCGGCTTTTTGATTTTCCACGTTCTCGGTTTTTTGGTTCATGCAGGTAAACTTGCGGGAAACAGTGCCGTTTTTGCGTTTGACTATTTCAACGGCATTACCTATATAGATACCTTGATAAAAAACGGAGCTTCTGCTTTAAGCGGCGTACATTGGGCAATCACGATTTTAAATATAATCTCGCTGCTGTCTTTTATAATAGCTTGCCTTAGCGTAGTCACAAACCTTTTCATTGCGATTTTCAGCGGCTACGGAAAAGGTGCGGCATTGACCAATATCGTTTTCGGAGCTATTATATTTATAGGTGGCATTTTAACGGCTGTATATCCTTTCATTGATATGATGCTTAACGGAATGACGGGTATCGTGTTTACAGATTACTTAAAATCGGTTTTAACGACGGAAGGCATTGCGCTTTTACTTGGAGTCGTAATCGGACTGTTATTGCTTATTCTTAGCGTCGTGTTCCTTCTCATTAAAGCCACGCCGCTTCCTAAAAAGGAAAAGAAAGTTCGTCCGCCGAAAGAACCTAAGGTGAAAGAACCAAAAGTTAAAGAACCTAAAGTGAAAAAGGAAAAGGCGAAAAAACAAACCGAAGGACAAACCGATTCATTAAACAACGCTAACGCATAAAAACTCGTTAAAACTTAAAATTGTTAAATTTTAAAACTAAAACAAAACATAGCAAAAGCTATGTTTTTGTTTTTAATACAAATTCAATATTACAATTGAATTTGCTCTGCGTTCGCTCTTATAAATTCGTTAGTTCTTATAAATTTATTTAGACGTTAAACGGATAAAAACTTTTCTTATTCAATCTGAATAATTTTCAAACGCCGTGCAAACCTTACGAAATTTATTTTTAATTTAGTTGCCTACAAAACAAGCGTTCCGCTTTCAGAGTTTACGACGTACAACACGTTGATTTCTTCGCCGCTTTGAGCGTCAACGTATACAAAATAATCTCCGCCGTCTATATTGCCCTTAAACTCGTAACACAATCTTTCGGAATATTCGCCGTAAGGTATTACGGCAAGTGACACTCTCTCTATTTCCATTCTGCCGTCGATTACGCTTTCAGCGTCCTGACTGCCTATCTTTTCAAAATCGAAGTTTCTTATTACGTGATTTAAAGAATAATGCGTAGCGTCAACGCCTAAAACCGACAAGTCGGAAAGGGACAACTTCACTTTTATTATATCGGGATAAATTATAACTCCGTCGTCTACAAGGGCGAGGTTTATATAACCTACTCCGTTTACTCTTTCCACCCATACGGATTTCATATCTTTAAATCCTAAGTGCAATGCGGTTTCTTCTGCCTTATTTATCAATTCATCGTCCGTAAATCCGCCGTCCGTTTCAGTATCCGCATTGCGTACAAACGATAAAAGTTTTCCGCCGTTTTGCGTTATGCTGACAAACGTTTCGCCGTCTTTTGTGAAATCGATTTTGTAAGACAAAATTTTTAAATCTCCACCGCTTGCTCCCATAAATTCGACTTTATCGTTTTCAGTCAGATCGAACATAGCCCTGATTTTCTTTTCGCCGAGTTCAGGCGTAAATTCGTTTCCGTCAAGATTACGTGCTTTATGCCCTTCGAGTCCGTCGGAAAAAGGTCCGTCATAGATCAAAGTTGGATACTCTACGCTCGGCTCGTTAAACTTTTCGAATACGGTAGGAAGCACTTTTTCGACAACGCCGTCGTCTCCCATAAACGTTCTGCCGGACGTCAATTCGTCCTCGACGCCTTTAAGCGCTACGGCAACTTCGGAAAGCATATCGCCTATGCGTACAAGATTTTCTTTTTCTTCTTTGGATAAGCTTTCGCTCTTTTTAGCGAGATATTTGCTGTAATCTCCCAACTGATTTACAAATCTTTTAAGTTTTACGCTTCCCTCGCCCTCTACCGAAAGCGAAGAAAGATTATCAGACGCTTTTACCGCCGAAGCCCAAACTTCATACAGCATATCCTGTTGCGTTTTAGCGCTGCTTATTGCGTCTATCTTTTTAAGGTTGACGCTCATATCGTTCAATTCATCGGTTAAACTGTAATATGCGCGGCTGTAACCTGCTTCAAGCATATTTGCATTTGCAACGGGTTCACTGCTTTTCAATCCGAAAATCAAACCGAACGCTATCGCCGCCCCGACGACAAGTAAAGATAAAATCACGACAGCCCACGTTAAGGCTATTCTTTTTTTTCTTTCTTCCATAATTCACCTATTTCATAAAGCTGTGACTTCCTATCGTCACAGAAACCGGTCTTGACCATATCCATGCGCTTGTGGCAGTTTTCGGATTGTAATAGTAAAGACAACCGCCGGTCGGGTCCCATCCGTTCATTGCGTCTTGTGCCGCCTTTTTTGCGGTGCTGTTAGGGGTAAGATTTATTTGTCCGTCGCTTACGCACGTAAATGCATACGGCTCATAAATTACACCTGCAATGCTGTTAGGAAACGACGAACTTTTAACTCTGTTCAAAACTACAGCTGCAACGGCAACTTGTCCCGTATACGGCTCGCCTCTTGCTTCGGCATATACAAGACGGGCAAGAAGATTTACGTCTGACGTACTGTATCCGCTTGTCGTCGGCGTCGTGCTTAAAGTCATACCAAGAGCCGCAGCGGTTTTCGCTCCGACAATACCGTCTGCCACCAGTCCGTTTTTCTTCTGGAAACTTATAACGGCCGTCTTGGTTTTCGCCCCGAAAATTCCGTCGACGCTACCGAAATAGTATCCCCAATTTTTCAGTTTTGTTTGCAACGTCTTTACTTGCGTTCCCGTAGATCCCTGCTTTAAAACCGCCGCTTCACAAACTTCGGGCACGTTAAAAGCAACTACGAAAGCAAAAACGCTGATTATCAAAACCATACTCATCGCTATCGATAACTTCTTCATATTTTCCTCCGCCCTTATGTTTTGCAATATAAAAGTTTTAATGCAGAAATAAATAAAATAATATTGTTTTGAAAACGGTATTACGTCTTAACTTTTGAATAAATTTGAAAGCTTTAAAAGTTTTTATTTATTAACGTTAAAAATTGTATAAAAATCCGTTTTATCCTTTCTCCCCTTAACGCATTTTAAGCGGCATATCGATTAAGCCGTTATGCTGAATAACAATTTGCTTTAAAGGTTTACGTAACGACTTCCTTTTCTATATCACTTAAAAATTTTATCTAAAATCTCCTTTATCCACGACTTATAGACAACGTCTCCGCTCGGAGAAAAGCATAACGGAGGAAAAGCAACACACCACCAATTATCTCCCTCGCCGCTGCCGAGATTTAAAATCACGCTGTCGTATTCTCCTGCCGGGAAAACATAATCTCCGTATTGCCTTTCAGGAAAAGTTTCCTTTCCTATGTATACTTTTGAAGAATAATTAAAGCCTTCGTCTTTTAAAGTTTCATCGGCAATTTCCGTCATCTCATCGGACAAATTTTTAAGCCTCTCATACGCCGCACTTTTTGTCGTAACTTGCTTTAACTGCTCGCTTAAAAACTCCGTAATCTTATCACGGACTTTGAGTTTTACCGACTGGTCGGCAGAATAATTGCTGTTTGCACGTATATGTATTCTTATCACTTTTTCGGATAACTCTTCACTTTCATCGCAACCTGATAAAGCGACGAAAAAGACGAAAACAATTATCCCGACAATAATCATCAAAACTGTTTTGCGTAACGTGTTTTTGTTTTTTAAATTGATTTTCATATTAAAATGATTGCCGCTTTAATGATAAATATACCTTGCAAAAACGCCCTTTTTGTGCTACTCTTTTTTTATGGAAAAAACTGTACGCAAAAATTACGTATACAACGGAAAAATCATAAACGTTCGCTGCGACGACGCCTTAGCTGAAAACGGAAATCCGTGTTTCAGAGAGGTGGTCGAACATCACGGCGGCGCCGCTATACTTGCGATTGAAGACGATTGCGTGTATTTAGTCAAGCAATACCGCTATGCATACGGACAATATCTTCTCGAGATTCCTGCCGGAAAACTTGAACGGGGGGAAGACCCTTATATGACTGCCATAAGAGAGTTGGAAGAAGAAATAGGAAAAAAAGCAGACGCCTTGCAAGAATTCGGGAAAATTTATCCTACTCCCGGTTACTGCAACGAAATCATTCATCTTTACCTTGCAACGGATTTCAAAACAACCGCAACAAACTTCGATGACGACGAAATGCTCAGTATCGAAATAGTTAAACTGTCAGACGCCGTCAATATGGCTCTTAACGGAGAAATTAAAGACGCAAAAACAGTGATAGCCTTGTTAAAATATTATGCTATGAACGGAATAAAATGATTTTTAAAACGCAGGTGAAAACTTGCGTTTTTTATTTATGCCATACTAAAACAAAAGCGTAAAACTTAAAACCGCATAAACTTATCGCAACGGCTATAAAACTTTTAAGCGTTGCCGTTGAATAACTAACCGTAAACAGCACTGCCGATTCCCGTACCTTATTTTCTTTTTTTCATACGCTTTTTCGCTTAATGATTTTTGCCTTTAAATTATTTTGCCTTTAAATTTATATTCGTTTGTTCCCGTTCACTTATATTACCGCTCTTATTGTATAAAATTTCTTTTTTATTCTCATAATATATGCGAGGTGAAAAAAAATGAAACTTTATGAACAAATTTTAAAAAATGCCGATTTGGGCATCGACGCCATTGAAAACGTAAAATGTGCAGTCAAAGACGAAAAGCTACTCAACGTGCTTGCGGAACAAAAAAAAGGATACGTAGGTTTTAAAACCGCCGTGGAAAAAGAACTTGACCCTAACACGATAAAAGAAGCGTCTCCTGCCAAGATGAAAAAAATGATGATGAAAATGGGAACAAAAATGAACACAATGTTCGACAGTTCCAATACAAACATCGCCGAAATGATGATCGAAGGCACAAACATGGGCATAAACGATATACAAAAAGAAATCAACGAAATGCAACTCGTTGGAAGCGAGATACCGCAACTTGCAACCGATTATATTCAAATGATGCAGTCCAACGTTGATACTCTCCGCTCGTTTCTTTAAAATACCTTTAAGTTATATTCATGAAAAATAAAAGGCATTATCAATTTCGATAATGCCTTTTATATTAAATAAGCTGTCTTAAAAATAAGAAATCTTTAACGCTACGATTTGACACCTTTTATATATTTTGGTTTTCCAAAACGCCGCTTAAAATTTTCAACAACTGTCTGACGTTTTCGTTCGTTTTTTATGCCGCTAGCATTTTAAAACGTTTTACGGCACAAGGCTTATTTAAAGCGTTAAACTCATTTTGCTATTACTATTACTTTGTGTATTTAAGTTTAACAAGCCAGTTATTGCCGCTTCCCGACCCGAACATTTCGTAAATATCGCTGCTTGAAGATTGAATCGTTATTCCGTCTACGTTTATGAGATTTATAGCGTTACGTATAAGAGTTTCGTTTATAACCGTGGCGTTTATGAATTTGTATCCGCCTGCCTTTAAGATCACGTAAACGTCCGTTCCCCTTTCTTCACTTTGAAGGTAGCTATGAATAAGAGCTACGGCAAGCTCCGTCGAGCTGTCGATTATTCCGTCGCCGATAACTTTATCGCCGCTTACCAAAGAGGTATCGTAACTGCCTTTGAGATAAGATTTATCCACTTCGAAACTGTATAAACTGAATACGTTTAAACTCAAGGAAGCCGTTTTAGGATAAACTGAAATCGTTGCTTTTTTAGTCACTTCATCAGCCGTATAACTGAAATCTATGTTTCTTTCTACGTGCAACGAACTTTCCATATCTTCGTCCGACTGGAAAAGATAATTGTGATAATAATACTCAACTTTATCCCCGTCTGATTTAGAACTTGCCCACGTAAGGTCGAACGCATACCATTCCGCCTCGCCGTTTCCGTCCGCGTCAACCAAAACTTTATTCCAGGCATGACTTCCGCCGTTGCCCGTTCCAACCACACGAACGGCTTTTATATCTTCTAAACCGCAAAGAAGTACAAACGCTTTTGAAATTCCGTCACAAACCGCACAACCGTCCCATACGACGTCTCCGCCAACGACTTTTTGTCTGAATACACCCTCTAAATAATAGCAGTCGTACGTCAACGCTACGCTTGTTTCATAAGAAGCGGAAGCCGCAGAATAGTCGTATACGACGTTTAAAGCAAGCCAATCGCATATAGCCATTATTTTTTCGACGTCGCTCATCGAATCGGTGCAAATTTCCTTAGCCACGGCTCTTGCACGGTTATAAACGGTTTCGACCGTAGTTCCGACGCCCACCGTCGGCTTATAACCGAAAGATACCGCTCTCCAAAGAGCGTCCGACGTCGTTACGTCGTAACTTATTTCATTGTCGTCAATCGGCAAACTCGTTCTTGCCGTTCCGCTCGAATATCTTGCGTCCACGTTTTTGAAATCGTAAGCGTCGCTACGTTCTGACGTTTCAGTAGTAGAAGTAGTAGGTTCTTTTACGGCTCCTGACGAATTATAACTTAAATTCAGAACGTTGCCGCTTATTGAATAGGAAACCGGCATGCTTCCTCCGCTGTAATAGGCACACAACACGTTGGCATACAGATCACCAAACGTTGTCGAATTGTATCCTAAAGACGGATCGACGTATAACGACAATCCCGTCGTATCATAGTTTACCATAACGTAACTGAACGCTATGCAAGCTTCTACGTGACTTGAAATATACTTATTGAAACTCGAACCTTCCCACTCAAAGTAGTTTTTGCAATATGCTTCAACGCTGCTCCAATTTGTCGTAAAACGGTAGACGTTCTCCGTATTGCT
>CAMGKS010000036.1 GCA_946056785.1 uncultured Clostridia bacterium | reverse complement strand
AGGAGATTTATTATGAGGAACAGAAGTGTTGTCTTTGTAATCAGAAACAAAAAAATACTTATGGAAAAACTATGCTATGAAGGAAGAACATTTTACTCACTTCCCGGAGGAAGAGTTGAGGATGGCGAAACACCTGAGCAAGCTGCAATAAGAGAACTTAAGGAAGAGTGCGGTCTTGACGGTACCATAGTAAAAAAATTAGTGGAAGTGTATAGTAACGGCAGAACAGAATACGCATTTGAGGTACGTGTTCCAGACTATCAAAATCCCATTAAAGGCTATGACCCCGAAGAACCTATAGATAATCAACCGATAAAAGATGTTCTGTGGATGGAATTGAGAGAAATGCCAGAAAAGGAAAGAGTATTTATGTGGAGATATGGCTTGTTGGAAATAGAAGGTTTTTTTGATGAGGTTTTATCTTGGGGGAATGAAATCAGTTACCCGCGATAAAACCGCAAAATTTCGATTATCTATCAGTTTAACGAAGTCGACAAACTTAATTCGTTCCTCTTTTGGTGAAACAAGATACATCTGCTCTTCTAATGGTTTTTGAGTCATTTTTGGTTGAGCAGCATCTGCATATTGATGAAAATCGTACATAATCATCAATTGTTCCAAAAATTCGAGTTCAAAAACTTCTGTTTTAAACTGTGAAATATGAAATGCATTATCAGTAATCCATTTAGAACCTTTAACTAACCTATAATTACCGCAATATGATCCAACTCTTACAATAACAATAGCGTCATAATAAACAAGGGCTTCGTTTGTATACCAAGCAATTCATTGCCGCCATAAACAGGAATACCCTATTCCATTCTTTTTTCTTGAATTAGGAATTTACCACTAGTGAATTTAAATAATTCTTTACCTGATTTATATGGATATCCCTTATCTTTAATCATCTCGATAAATCGTGATTTCATTGTCTAAAAAGTGCAACAAAATGAGGTAAAATCGAAGCAGGTAAAGAAAAGTGCCACAACTCACACTTTTGACTTTAAGCATATGGGAAACCCATATCTATTTTTAGGTAAAAAAAGAACTTAGATTTTCACGTCTAAGTTCTTGTTTTCTTTTTAACCGCTTGAAAACTGCAATGCTATAAAATTTTAATTCTTTCTAAAAATCCCTATGTCTATTGAAGTTTACTCGGCTTGTATTTTTATTCTTTATTTTCCTTGTCTGATTTAACGTCCTTTAACGACTTGCTTTCTTCGCCCGCTTTTTGCTCATCGGCGGTTGGAACGTTTTCAACCGACACGTTTTCTTCCTTTGCAACTCCGTTACGTTTTGCCACAATTTCTGCATATTCTTCTTCGCTTATGACTCTGCCGGACGGCAATTCCGCAGCTGCGGCTGCTCTTGTTTTTTTGCCTTCCTTTATGTTCTTGACGACGTTTACGCCAAGTAGACAAGCGTTTTTAAGTTCGACGATTCTTATAAGACAAATTGCAACGAATATTGCGGCTTCCGTTCCGTACAAAACGGAAATTGACAACACCGGAGCGCCATACGTAATAAGCATAGTTTGCCCGAAAAGCAACAGCAATACGGGTATTTCTTTTATCCAATTGAATTTTATCAACGCAATTTTTCTGGTAGAAATTATTCTGCTTACGGTTATTCCCAAATATCCGGCAAGACTTGCATACAATGCACTTTCCAGACCTATAAACGTCACGAGAGCAAAGCATATAGAAACGTTTAATACTGCTCCTATCAACGTCGTTATAAAAACCATTTTAGTTTTCATCGCCGCACCGTAATATGCCCCGAAGAATGCGGCGTAACAACTTATAGACGCAGTAAAAATCGCAAGGGCGGAATATCTCCATACTTCATAAAATTCTCCTTGCAATAAGAACATCGAAACTCCTTGCAAAACTAAAAGCAACGCGCTGGTTGCGATCTGCAAAAAGGACGAATAAAAAGTAAATACGTTAGTATTGAATTTGCCTTTATCCTTATCGTCTATCGTTTTAACGGCAGATATAGTCCATGCCTGTTGGAAAATCGTGGAAAATATATTTATTATCGAAGCTATCTTCAAAGAACTTACGTACAATCCCGAAATCGACGCCGAACACATAAACGTCAATATATATCGGTTTACGACTTGCATGAACCACCAGCACAATCCGTTAGGAATAAGCGGCAAAGCGTATTTAAGCATATCTTTCAAAACACCTTTATCAACCATTTTAAAAGATAAGTTTTGCACGACTCCGCCAAAGAAGAAAAGCAACAACGTAGCCGAACCCCTTGCAATAACCAAAGAAAGCAGATAACCCGTAATTCCCATTCTAAGATGAAAAACAAATATGTACGTTGTCAACGCAAGAGCCAAAGCCTGAACTATACCGCTTGCCGCATATGTTTTAACCCTGCCTATGCCTCGTGCAAACTGCCCCCATATATTGCTGAACGCCATCGTTATATACAAAAGTCCGAACATTATGACGTAAATGTAATTGTAAAAAAAGCCTATGCAAACGCACCCGACGGCAATTATCACTATGCCTGAAAGGGCGACCGTCATTGACGACGTTAAAACCGTCTTAGGCGAAATGCTTTCACGCATGCTAAAACGGAAAACGGCGTCGGTAAGTCCCAAGGTAAACAACGGCATAAGCAATTCGACAAGACTTGAAATATTCTCGGCAATACCGTAATCTGCACTTGTAAGCGATACCGTAACAAGCGGCATTAAAAAGAATTGTATGACTTTTACGCTGAGTTGCCCGATAGCAAAAATCACGGTGTTTTTTGACAGCGTTTTATAGTGATTCATTTTGTTTTTTCTCCATCTCTTTTTTCTTTTTAAACGGACTTACGGAAAAATCAAATATTTTGTAGATAACAAAACAAATGATAACGGCTGCAAGATAATACAATGCGTCCGTGCCGAAAGCAAACATTCCGCTTCTCGGTAAAGTGAAAACGTAGCCTATAAGCATTATCAAAAATCCGTTTATATAAACTTTATCAGAGCCCAACTTTATGCGTCTTGTTCTTGCTATGAACCAGCCGATACCTATTCCAGCAAGACATACGCCGGCGAATCCCATTGCAAGCCATGCTTCCGCTATATACGAAGACCCCATTCCGTATCCGCGGTTATAAAGGTCGGAATTAACAAGATAACTGAGCCAATGCGAAAAAGAATCGTAAGCGGCAAGCTATTCCGGACCTTGAGCGGGAGAAGCAACGGTCGTGCCGGTAAAGAACCCTATAATCGCTTTAACCAATGCGTTTTCCGTCAATGCACCTGTGATAGGCTCAAAAAGATAAGCAAAGCCGTTTTTAGGAAATTCGCCGATATTGATTGTATTGGCAATAACGGAATCGGAGCCGCCCGTTGAACTGAAGAATTTAAGAAGATCGGAAAAAAGGTCGGCACCGTACTACGAATTGGCAGTTCTGAATTTTTCGACCAATATAAACAACCCAAGCATGGCGACGCCTAAAATGCCGAAAAATACGTAATATGACAATCGCATTTTCTTTCTGTCATAACCGTAATAATAAATAAACAGCCATATTATAAGCAAAACGGAACCCGCAATAAGCGCACGCCGTCCTATAAACAGCTGCAAAAGTCCCTCAACTATGATATAACACAGAGCCGACAGGAAAAACTTCATTTTAGTCGGTCTTGTCGCCATAAATATGAAGAAGAAACAAGGATACAAACTGTTTGCCATCTTAAAAACGGTCGGCACGTCTATGTTGATTAAGTACCCCTCCGTATACGACATATCGCTCTTTGCACGGAAAATCATAAACTGCGTAACGAAAGCACCGATAAAGCAAATCCACATCAAAATTTCCGCAGCGGCTCTGAGTCTGGGGACGTTGACCTTTCTTCTTACGTTTTGCTTAGTTTCTTCTTTTTGTCGTTCGGCTTTAAGTCTCACGTCAACGGTATTGGAAAATACGACGTAGGTAGAAAAGAACGTAAGTATCGAAAAATACATGCAATTCGTAAAAACGAAATATTTATCCGCACTTAATTTTAAATAGGCAAACGTCAGAAAAGCGTCGTATTCTCCCCCCCCCCCCCTGGAACTTTAACAAGATTCCGCCCCCTCAAAAATAAGAAGAACCACCCCCGAAACATGCCGGCGAGCTAGTTTTTTGTAAGTCCTTTTAAGCAAAGACAGAAAATAACCAAAAACAAAAGTACGTATTCGTTGATGAAAAGATAGAAATTCATCGTATACGAATTTGTGAAAACCTGAATTAAATCTAAAACTATTTCAAACATCAACGAAAAACATATCGCCATCTCGACGATATACGTAATAAAGCGTTTTTCGTTTTCTTTTTCAAGATATCTGTTTACAGGCATATTCGTTCCACATACTATATTTACGGCAGCATAAAACGTAATTACTGTCAATACGTTTACGCAAACCGTCAAACGTATACTCGTTTTTTATTGCAATAATCCGGCAAACTCTTCGGCAATTTTATCAATTGAAAATCCGTTTTCCGAAACGGTTGAAGAACAGTCGCATCTGTCATAGCCGACTTGAGACGTTATTTTCTCTACCCAATCGTCGACGTCGTTGAGCTTAGCGTAAACTACGTTGCCGGTTATATTCATTTCTTTAGTCAAAGTGTCCGACACAATACAGTGTGCACCGCTCGTCTGAGCCTCGACCGCAACAAGGGGCATTCCTTCGTTAAACGACGGCAAAGCGAGAAAATCGAACGCCTGCATAAGCTCGTTTACGTCGCTGCGTTTACCAAGCATTATAACCTTGTTTTCCAACCCTTTCTGAACAATAGCTTGTTCCGTCTCAAAAAGGAGCGGGCCTTCACCGACTAAATAAAGTTTATATCCGTCAGGCAATGCACTTAATACGCTCAACATAAAAAACGGATTTTTTATAGGCGTAAGCCTGCCGACCATTCCGATTGCGACTTCGTCTTTTAAACCGAGTTCTTTGCGTTTTGCAATACGCACGGCTTCGTTATACGCATATTTTTTCACGTCGATTGCGTTGTTGATTATGTGAACAGGCTTGCCGCTTAGTTTCTTTTCATCGTAAAAATAGTCCGCCGATTTTTTTGAACATGCACATGCTATATCCAAATTTTTGTAAAACTTTCTTTCGTTAAGTTTTGACAAATTTTCCATAACGGCAACTACAAGCTTATTGCCCTCGCATTTATTGCCGTGAGAGTGAGCAATCGTCTTTGCCCCGTATTTTTTCGCATACTCGAATATCTTTACGTTCACTTTCGACGTATTGTTTACCCAGACGTAATCATACTTGTTTTCTTTTAAAAGCTTTTTAAGAGCATGATAATACTTAAAAGGATTCTTCCCAAACGGCGGCAATTTATTTATTTTTATTCCTCTTCTTTCAACCTGATCCCGATACGTAAAAGGATAAGTCTCGATAAACTCAAATACAAAGTCTCCTTTTATATTATCGATGATATTAAAAACAATCGTCCCTATACCGCCGAAATCGCAAGGCATTCCGTCAACTAAAATTTTTTTCAATCGTCTGCATAATCACTTCTTTAATACGGCAAAAATGGTTTTAAAAATGATTTTTATATTATAAAAGAATCCCATTTTTTTCACGTATTCCAAATTTAATTTTAATTTAGCAGGCATAATTTCATTGACGTATGCCGCTTCTGTATCTTCTGCGTTTTCCAAAATAGAATTTTCGTTGCGAAAAACGATAGACGCTTCGTCGGTTATACCCGGACGCACAAGTAATACGTTTTTCTGTTCGTCGTTATACATATTTACGTATTTCGGAACTTCAGGTCTAGGCCCTACAAAACTCATCTGTCCTGCAAGAACGTTAAAAAGTTGCGGCAACTCATCGATTTTCGTTTTTCTTAAAATTTTGCCGACTTTAGTAATTCTGCTGTCACCGCTTGTAGATATTTGCAACCCCTTTGCTTCGGCGTCCGTAACCATTGTACGGAATTTTAAAATTTTAAACTCCTTTCCGTTTTGCCTACTCTGACTTGCTTAAATAAAGCGCCGCCCTTTGAATCGCAAACGATTAAAAAGGATATAAAGGCAAAAGGAATCAGAAGCAGAAGAATAGCAATTCCGCTGACAACCAAATCGAAAATTCTTATGAAAAACCTCGAAAAAAGTTTCCTTTTTACAATCGACTTATAACCGACTGTCTTTTCGACGTTTTCCGTTTTGTTTCCGTTCAATACGAAATCGTCGTCTAAAGGTTTTTCTTCATATCCGAGGTTTTTGTTCGTGTTAATTTTTCTCGTCATCTTGTCTTCCGTAATTTTGTTTTCGCTCATTTTACTGTTTCCAATGCTTTTTTATAGCTATTAACGACAAATTCCGTTTCTTCATCCGTCAATAACGTATGAAGCGGCAAGGTTATCTCGTTTTGATACTGTTTATATGCGTTAGGGAAATCTTTAATATCGAATCCCAAAGCCTTGTAGGCGGTATGCATAGGAAGCGGCTTATAATGGACGTTTGTAGCAACGCCGTCCTGAGCCATAGCGGTAATAATTGCATTTCTTCCGTTTTCGTCTACGCCGTCGACTCTTGTAAGGCACAAATGCCCCGAACCGCTGAAATCTTCTCCGTACTGAGAAATAAAATCTATACCGCACGACGCAAGTTCCGATTTATAGCGGTTGAAAATTTCTTTTCTCCTTTTAAGCATTCCGTCATAACGCTTTAACTGTGCGATTCCGATACTTGCCATAACGTCCGTCATATTGCATTTCTGTCCCAAAAGGCAGATATCATATTCCCACGCACCTATTTTGGTTTTCGCCAAAGCGTCTTTACTCTGACCATGCAAACTCCAAAGCATAAATTGTCTGTAAAGGTCATCTCCGTCGACGCCTTCCTTTTTACGCCAGGTTACGGCACCTCCTTCGGCTGTAGTAAGATTTTTTACGGCATGAAAGCTGAACGAAGTAAAGTCGGCGATATTTCCGCTTTTCACTCCTTTTCTCACCGCTCCGAAACTGTGAGCGGCGTCCGCCAAAAGAATTATCCTTCCGTAAGTCTCCTGCAAAACGTTCGACGGTTTAAAAAGCGGTTTTTTGCTTTCCACGATTTCTATAAGCCTGTCGTAATCGCATATTACGCCGCCGATATCCACCGGTATTATCACCTTGGTTTTTTCGGTAATGAGATTTTCCAATTTATCGTAATCCATCTCATAGCCGTTTTCCGCCAGATCGCAAAGTACGATTTTTGCGCCGACGTGATTAATCACGCTTGCACTTGCCGTATAGGTATAAGCGCTTGTGATAACTTCGTCTCCCTCTTTTACGCCTAAAATACGCAAAACGAGTTCGAGACCTGCCGTTGCCGAATTAAGACAAACCGCCTTTTCCGTTCCGCAATATTCGGCTATCTGTTTTTCAAACAATTTCGTTTTCGGTCCGGTAGTAATCCAACCGGAACGCAAAGCGTCGGCTACTTCGTCTATTCCCGCCTGCGTAATATCAGGCGGCGAAAATTTTATCGTCATTTTCCCATCCTTTATTTATACCGCAAAAACGGTATTGCTTAAACGTAGTTAAAATAATTATATACCAACCTATTGATTATGGCAAGCATTGCACGCCAAAAACGGCACGGCGGCATAGCTTTACGGGCGGTTTTAAACAATATAGGACTAAATAATTATAACTCAAAATACAATTGCTTATTATAATTGCTAAAAGGTTTTGCTTTAAACGTATATAACCAAAAAGACTTGAAAGTTAAACATTCAAGTCTTTTCTTAAGTTTTTTGCTTTACTATATATACTCTCTTTATTTTCCGTCAAAATAAACGTAAAATTCAATTACCTATCCCGCACGTTTAGGTGATTAAAATTGTGCGGCTAAGATTTATACGGCTAAGATTTGACTTAAAGCGACTGCCTTTCGCTCGCCTATTTCAATCGCCTTTTAACGCTTTCTCCACGAAATTTGCGGAAATTAAGCACAACTCGCCGCACGGGCGTTTTTTGTAATATTCCTCCGTCCTTTTTTCAGGCACAGCTCCGTCCGTATGCTGAACGCCTTGCAACAATTCGCTGCAAATATGAGAGCCGCATTCCTCTTGAAAATTTGCAATAAATTCTCTTACTCTTTTATAATGCTCTGTTTTTTCAACCGTTGCCTTAGGATCGGAATAACCTTTCAGCATACCGATAACAAACGCTCCTCCGCTTACGGCGCCGCATATTTCTCGCATTCTTGCCACTCCGCCGCCAAACGACGACGCAAGTTTTGCAACGGTCGTTTCGTCAAGCCCCATTTCATCTTTAAACGCTAACGCTACCGACTGAGCACAATTATACCCTTTTTCAAAATATTCTTTTGCCAATTCTCCTTTTGTCATAAACCTTTTGTCCTTTGTTTTATTTTTGTTTTATTTCTTTCCGTCAATTTACGTTTTACTGCAAAGCGATTGCCGACTATAAGCTTAAACCGTCAGCTACTCTTTAATGCGGCTTACCTAAAAAATTTAATTTGCCTTTTGAAGTCGCTTCACGAAATCAAGCGGCTGCTGTAAAAGCCACTATATTTATATAATACACCGCAACGGCGATTAAATAAAGAATAAAATGAAATTTTTGACTTCGTTTTTTCTTGCACATAACGTGAAAAGCAAATATAATTATAACGGTTTACTTATGAACTTTATCTGATATAAGCAAAACCGTCGGTTTAGCAATAGTCGGTTTCCGTTTATGGTAAGACCTATTCTTTATCGGTAAAACAAAATTCAGCTTGGATAGCACTTTAACGCCGTAACGCTTTTTTAAGCGTCCGCAAATAAAAACCGGCAAAAACTAACGATAAAACAACGCATGCAAAAACTATAAAACATAAACATTAAGCAGGTGAAAGTATGGAAGCGTCAAAAGACAAAAAAATATTCGTTTTAGGGGCGGGACTTGGCGGCGTGCTTGCCGCCTACAAACTATCGAAAGCGGGTTTCGACGTTACCGTTTACGAAAAAAAAGCCAAATCTGAATTGGGGTATCCGTGGCACGATTCGGTAAAACCTAATACTTTCAGCGACGTAAAACTGAATATCCCCGAAAAAGCGTTGATAAAAAAACAACGTTTAAGTTTCTATTGCCTTGAATCGAACAACTTCGTAAAGCAAGGTTCAAAAGCCGAAAAAAGTTTTGACGTAGACAGAAAAATATTGATCGATTATCTTCTGTCTTTAGCAGAAATCCATTGCAAGGTGAATTATTCTACCACTCCCGATTCTTTACTCGTAGAAAACGAAAAGGTATGCGGCATAATTTTAAACGGCAAAAAACTTTATGCAGATTTAGTCATCGACAGTACGGGCTGTCAAAGCCCTTTCAGAAAAGACGTTCCCGAAAAATTTATGATTGAAAGTGAAATTTCCCCAAACGATTATATGGAATGTTTCCGCGGTTTTTACAACAAAAAACCAAATGCCTTGGACAAGAAAATAAGCAACGTATACTTGAAACCGGACGGCGGCAATTCGTTGATGTGGTGTAAGGACGCTCCCGACCCTGATTTGGCGGACGTTTTTATTGGCAAGCTGAACGTTCTAACCGACGAAGAAATTGATTCGTTTTTGACTAAATTGCGAAGCAAAACTCCGACGCTCGGCGACGAGCTACGTTACGGACAAAGAGCTACTTTGGCGGTAAGATATACGCTGGCTGTTTTTGTGGCAGACGGCTATGCCCTTTTAGGCGATAGTGCGTTTATGGAAATGCCTATGGTAGGTTCCGGCATTGAAAGTTCGCTTAAAGCGGGATATTATCTTGCAAACACTATCCTGTCGCCTTTTTGTTCAAACTTCTCGGCAAAAGAACTTTGGGAGTACGAAGTAAAATTTATGCGTAACTTAGGCTCGAATTTCCTTGCCGCCGATTATTTAAAACGCTGGGCAATGAGCCTGAGTGACGAGGAATTGAATTGGGTGTATTCAAGCGGACTAATTACGGAAAATCTCTCCATTCTCGAAAATTCCGACAACTCCGGAAAATTCAATTTGAAATCGCTTAAAGAATCGAATCCGGGCTTTTTCAAAAAAGCGGGAATCGCTCTCAAAAGAAAAGATATTTTAAGCAAGACGATAAAAGCTCTGAACGTAGCGGCTCAGGCAAAAATAACGGCTATGCTGATTCCGCCTATATACAAAATTCCGAACGTAGCAAAGTGGGCGAAAAAGTACAATTCTTTTATATATCCCCAAAAGTAGTCTTCAAAAAAACCGAAAATCGTAAATCGCACGGTTTTCGGTTTTTTGATTAATCAGGGATAGTT
>CAMGKS010000035.1 GCA_946056785.1 uncultured Clostridia bacterium | reverse complement strand
TATATTACTAATATTCGTTAGTTACTTAAGTTTTACTACCATTTAGATTAACACCATACTCAAACTTGCATAATTTGTTCTCTACCATTTTATTCGTTTTACTACCATTTAGATTAACACCATACTCAAACCTCAAATTTGAGCATTTTTATGAACCACACATAGAAAATCTAAACGGTACCTTTTTTATATTTTATCAAACATAATCTTTTCTTTCAATAGCTATTTCACATAAATCTTTATCAATTATTCTTACTTTTTCCTCCTTTAAAACCTCCTCACATTTATTTTCAAACAAAAATAGTGCCACTTCTTCTAGTTCCGCCGCTTTATAAAGCTTAACCAACTCTTCACTGTCAAGAAAACTTTTTAAATTTACGAAAAACAAACATTTGATTTTTAAAAGCGTCGCTGCGATTGTAACAAACGAAATTAACCTGTCTAAAAGTTTCGTATCTTCTTCAACTTTTACGCAATAACTTTTAAACAACTCTGTCGGCAACGCCTCTGCCATATACGTAAGCGGAACGTAAGATTCTGCATTAAGCTTATCAAAAAGAATGCATATTTTCGATTGTATTTCGGCATATTCCTGAACAAAATCACCGGCTACCAGTTCGGACAATTTTTGATATAGTTTGTTTAAAACTTTTTTATCGTTTATAAAAGAGGCGAAATAATTCGTTAGCATATAAAAGTCTTTTACGTTATCCAAAATGAAATTGCCTTCTTCACCGTTAAGTTGTCCGTTTAACTCCGAAACGTATTTATACATAAGCGACGGCTTTTCTATCACAAGCACGTTAACTACACCCGTTTCAATTTTAAACGGTTCTTCAAATTCAATATGACTTAGCATCATAAAATTACCAACCTATCATCGCTGTCAATAACGGTCGATTGCCTTTCTCCGCAAACGTATTCGATTTTTTGAAATTGTTTTTCCGTAACGACAAGAATTTGCACAAGCCCCTTTTTCGGTTTATTTTTCCTTATGCCAGATTTTAACGTCTCGCTTACGGTATTGTTTAAAACAATTTTAGTATATATTGACTCCTGCATCATCACAAATCCGCTTTTTATAAGATATTTCCTGAATCGGTTATACTCTCTTACGTCTTCGCTGGTTATCGTTGGCAAATCAAAAAACACTATCAATCTCATATACCTATAGCTCATAATTTATTACGGTGGAAACGTCCTCTGTTTCAAGAGCAGAAAAAACTCCCTTTAAATATATCGCTATTCCCTCTTCCAACGTAACCGTTATCCCGTTTATTTTAATCGCCTTTGAAAACAATTCGCAAAGTTCGTGCTTTACGTCCGAATTCAATTCATCGCTTTCTATCGAAAACACCATTCTGTCGACTATCGGTCTGAAAGGTTCAACCAAGTCGCACGAAAGGTTGAAAAAGTTAAATTCGTTTTTATGATTGATGCCAAGTTGCGTGTTATATCCAAGTGCCACAATTTCACGGTTAAATGCAGATAATAAAATCGAATAGCCGTAATTTAACGCATTGTTTATAAAAGTTTTATCTCCCCTTTTAAAATCAATTCCGAAAAGAGCGTCGAAATAAACTTTTGCCGCATGCCCTTCACGATTAGTTTTATCGCCCGGCTGCAACTCGTCGACGTAATTTTCTAACATTTTATACTGTTCAAATCCAAGGTCGTACAAAAATTTGCTTTGATTTAAAATTTTAAACTTTACTATTTCTGTCCATACGAGTTCTTTTGCCGCATTTGACCATTCTATTTGTTTTTTCATCTTTCCGCTACTGTTATATCGTCCTTGCAGCGAAACCAATTGAGAAAAAGGATTGTGCTTTTCATCGCAAAATATCACGTTCACTTTATTGCGTATAAGCTCGGCAAGCAGTGCCGTTGTCATCGATACGGTTGTAGATTCCACAATCAAATTGGAAATTTCTGAAACGAATACTTTTTTCGTCTCTTCGCCACGACACACTAAAAAACCGAGCTTATATTCAAGCTTACTTCTTTTTGTTATGACCACGGTCCTGAAACTCATAAGAACTTATCGAAATCTACAACTCTCTTATAATGACCTGTAGGCGACGTAAATATCATCTTTATCCCTTTTGACAATTCCTTCTGCATTCTCAGCACACCGGCATGTCTGGATCCGCCTAGTTTGGATAAATCCGATGTTTCGGAATTGCACTTTCCGAGCTTTAAAACTTCGTTAATAACTACGCATTGGTCTTCCAGATTCAATTTTTGGAATTCTGCTCTACGTGCTTCTAAAAGTTCAGTCTGCAATGATATGTTGCTAAAGCCTTTAAATTTGTCGGATTTTAATTTCGTCATAATTGCGTCATAAAGTTTCAAATTCGATTCTGCCGTAATCATATCGTTTAAATCCAACATGTTTAAATGATATTTTTCCTTATCTTTGAACAAGTTCATAATTTTTTTAAGATAAGCCGCGTTTTCATAATCAAGCGTTAGCTCGTTTGCATTACGCAAAATTATTTGTTCACCGGTAATGCCTCGCACGTATGCATAAGTACCGTTTAAAGATATAAGAGTATCCGTCTTTATGTAGTCGATCAAAATCTCAGGATTAACTAAACCGAGACGCTTTAAATACGCTATTTTATTTTCCACGTCTTTACCGACGCTTCTATCTTCATACACCGTCATCGCTTCAAGAGACAGCTGTTTTTTTCCTTTTTTATTATCGCTTCGGACAAGCATGAAATGCGCGACCTTTTTTCCGTCGTATCCGCCGTATTTTTTCGTGTCAGTCATCGGACCGCTCTTTTTAAGCGGAATCAACTTATCGTTTTTCCCAGCCTTAACAATTTGCAATTTAAACATTTGTCCGGACTCTTCATGCGTAAATCTTACAACTCTTGCAGAATTCTTTCCGGCAGTATCTATTATCCTATTCGTGTCGCTAACCTTCCATGCCCCGTATAAGTCCTTCCCGAAAATATCCTTTATGTCGTCAGCCTCGCCTCTGTTTTCCTTGTCCTTAAAATAGTTAATAGAATTATGACCGAATTTTACGTTAAAAACGTTACCAACGACAATATTAAGATAGGCGTCGGCTGCATGATGTAAATCGTTTAATTCTCTGACCTTAACCAACTTCTTTTCTTGCCTGAAATCGCTTACGTTACCTCCTTTTACGTAAACAACTTCGGTTTCCGGCAACAATTCTTTCATAAGTGTCGCTACTTCTTTCGTGCTTTGACGAGTTTCAACAAGTTGACGGTCAATAAATGCGGCTTTTTCATCGGCAGTCAAAGGTTTTGTTCTTGTCAGACGATAATATTTTTCACGGCTGATTTGCCCGTTGCGTACCCATGCATCCCACGTAGGACGCATATTATCCCTGATACTTGCAGGAATAGGATATATGTCTTTTTTAACGTCAACGTTCTGAGTCTTTTTAACAAGCACAAGATTATCCAAACTATCGTCTTTTCTTATCTTCGATTGCGGATAAATGTGATCTCTATCAAATAGTTCATTTCCTTCAAGTGCATTTTTCAGGTCTATCGATTCGCCGGTATACGCACACTTTCCGCCTTGCATATAATATAAATATAAAACGTCTCCGCGTCTTCCTCTGCTGAAATTCTTCTCCGGAGTATTTTTGATTTCTTCAATTATTTCTTTGTTTTTGAAAATAACGTTCGCTTTCTCAAGAATCTTATCCTTTCTCGACTTTTCCACCAAGCCTTTTTTACCGTTATCCGCCTTATCTCTTGCCATTTCAATGAATAACTTTTTAGGCGGACAACCTTCAATCTTAACGATTTCATTGACTAAGCAAATACTTCTCCATATTGCTCGTTTTACGCTCGGAGAGCAATAAAGATTATCAACGGTTTTGTACGTTATTTTTCCATCGGATAAAATCTCGCCGTTTAGCTCTTCCACCTTCTTTGCAAAGCCAAACTTATGATACGCTTCCATAAAATTGTAGGTTGTGGTGCGTAACGCTTCAATGAGGTTTACCACTTCTCTGCTTTCAGGATTAACCCCCTCGATTTCCGTGAGTAATTTCTTTGAGAAATTCCCCCACTTAGAATAATTCAAACCTTTAAGGCTTTTAATCATTTCATCGGACAAAACGTTTCCCTTTTTCGCATTAAGCTCCCTCAGCTTTTTCTCAAGACGATTTTTATCGCTTATAACGGTAATAAGAAAAATAATCTCTTCACACGTTTCAGAATGCGTCTCGACAAGATTGTTTAAAATTCCCTTAAAGGTGCAATATACTCCAAGCGAATTTTGAAAATCTCCGTTCAGACCCGAAAAAACGTTTTCTACCGTCGCGTCTTTTTCAATTTCCCCTGCTTCTTTAAGCCATTTTAAACACAATTTCAAAGTAACTTTTTTAACGGTTTTAGCCTTTTCGTATATTATAGTTTTCGCTTTTAAATTTTTCTCACCGTTTATTCTTAAATTGTTAAGCTCGTTTAAAAACACGTATTCTTTATAAATAAGCGAATTTTCCGGCAATACGTCTTCGCCTTTTATATACGTGCACTTTCTCGTCATACGCCTTATAAACTCTTTTTCGGAAGCGTCCTTATCGACAACGTTATCGATATTCCACGGCGTGACTTTGGTCTTTTCTTCGCCCTCCTTTTTTACCACCCAATTAAATTTATCACCTTTTGAATAGGTTTTAAGCGGGCCAACGTAATAAGGAATTCTGAACGTCATAAGTTTGATTATCTTTTCAGCAACCGTCATAGAATCGCTGACGCTATTCAAAAACGGAAAATGTTTTGCCTCGTTTCTCAGAATTTCTTCAAGTTCCATTAAATGTGCCTGATACGGAATGATACAATTTTCCGCAGACATCTGTTTCGGCAAAAAGCTGCCGTCTTCAATTTCGGCAAGAATTTCTTTATCGTCGATTTTCAAATCGGATTTCAAGAACTTATAAAAATCCTGTTTAGAACAGCTTTCATAATGCTTTTGTTTATCCATTCCGATATATCTGGCATAATTATTAAATTTCTTTTTCTTCTCTTTTTGCTTCGTTTCGCCGTCTTCCGACTCGCTGTCTTTGTTATCCTGTTGAATGCGGAACGTCAATTTATACCATTTGTCGTCTCTGTTATTTCTAACCCAATCACGAAGCCGCTCTAAATCAGCTTTATGTTTTTCATAAGATTTTACTCTTGCCACAGATATGAATTTTTCGCTGGCTAAAATTTTATCCAACACCATCCAGTCGTAAACGGCTTTAAGACGCGAAATAAGTTCCATTGCGTCACTCCCCAAAGCGGTTTCGAGCAGCGGTAATACTTCCTCGTCGAAATTAGTCGTATCAAAACATATCTTATTCGGTTCGCCGTCGTAATCGACATAAATATCTTTTACGTTTACTGTTTTTCCGCAAATCGCTCCTATCAACGCAGGAATGATTTTATCGCCCTTTTCGACGTTAAAAATCGTTTTTAATTTGTTATATTTATCGTTTTTTGTGTCTTTGCTTCTTAACTCGTTAAAGACGTCGTCAAGGTTATCGAGATGTAAGTGCACGTCAAAGTTTTCTTCAACAATGTCGGCAATTTCAAAAAGAGCGTTTTTGGCAGTCGTCGTATCATTGGCAGAAAAGCTTTGTCCTTCAAACAAAAAGTGTCCCCTGTGCTTCAAAATATGGCTGATTGCAAGATACAGCATACGCACGTCGGTGACCTCTCCGTCAATACACGCTTTTCTTAAATGAGATATCGTAGGATATTTTGTAAAGAATTCAGCGTCGGAAAAATCGGCGTCCGAAAACAACGTCTGAATCGATTTTGCCCTCTCGTCTTTATCTTCAAGCAACAGATTACTGTTGTTAAGTCGCACAAAGAAAGTAGGATCAACCTTAGCTATCTCTTCCTTAAACAATTCCTGCAACATAAGAATTCTGTTTCTCGCACGTTGCTGTCTGCGTCGGCTCGTCCTATATCCTCTGCGCTCTTTTGCCGTTTCGGCTGCCTCAAACAAGTACGTACCCCAAAAATCACTGCCTTTGTCTCTTAACAGATTGTATTCAGTGTCGGTCACTGCCCAACCTATCGAATCCGTGCCAATATCAAGACCGATAAAATAATCTTTTTTTATATTTTCTTGATTTTTTTCCATTTTCCTATTGACTTTTCTCCCTTTAGATTATATATTATTGTTACTAAATGATTTACTACCATTTAGATTAAACCATTAGTTCAAATAAAAATTTTTCAAATCGCCGTTTTACGGTAGCACATCGGTGCAGAAACTCGCTTTAAGCGAGTTTTTATTTTTTCTTTTCCATTCTCTTTTATCTGGTTTTTTCCATTCACTTTCGTCAGATTTTTTTCTTTCGCTTTTATCAGGTTTTTTCTATTCGCTTTCGTCATAGGCGTTCGGCTTTATTCTTTATGTTTTTTAATTTAGTTATTAATTTTTTTATTTAACGTTATTTATAGACAACGCATTAACGATAAATTATACAGTATCTATTTTTGCGTTCAAGACGTAAACAATTTTTAAGAGTTTCAATATAAACAAAATTGCGATATAAAACAGAATACTGTAAATTCGAATTTTTTAAGCATATTTCAAATTCGTCAATAATCGACATATACATTATGCCGTAAACAAAAGTCGAATTAAAGCGCAAAACGATTATTTTTACGATTAATTTGTCGAATACTGTCAAATTTTGATGACAAGATATTCATGGCGGTAAATTTTTTAAGCATAAACCGAATCTTTAACGCAATAGTTCCGCTATAATCCATAAACAAAGCAAGCGAAGCGACTAAAGCAAGATTATTGCTTTTTTTCATAATTATCCAATATCTTGGAAAGATAATTTAAATATTCCTTTTTAGTTTTTTCGGTCAGTATTTTTAATTTCTCTCCGAACTGTGTACACCAACCGAAAAACGTCGGACTGACTTCAATCTCTTCGATTATCTTATAACTATTTCCTTTTACGTATATCGGTATATCGCCGAACTTATCCTTAACTATATCGAGAAGAGATTCTTCAAATTCTATTTCGACTTTCTGAGGACGCCCTGAAAACATAGAGAAAACGCTTTTTCGCATCGTTTCAGGGTTGAAATCGGCAGTCAGTTCTTTAAAATCGAATTTTTCGTTTGTACGTTCAACTTTATCCATTCGGTCTACCCGGTAGTTGCGAATTTCGCTGTCTTTGTCGCTATAAGCCAAAAGATAATAGAAATTGTCGTTTATCATAAGAGACAGCGGACAAACAGAATATCTTGCCCCGTTATATCTATAAATTCTTTTCCCTAAGTCGTCGTAATCGAAATACTGAAAAGTTATTTTTTGGCTCGAAGTAATTCCGTCGTCAATTGCCGATACGTTATAAAAAATTGACTCGTTATCATGTTTTATAGTATTATACGTCGTTGTGCTTTTTAAAAGAGCGGCTCTATTTTTACCGCCTAGCGTAGCAATCTTATCAACAAGTTCCTCGCTTTTTTTCGGAGTAACAAAACCTGCCGCCTGAACGGCGTCAATTAATATTCTAAGTTCGGGAATCTCGAAATCTCTTGAAACAACGTAATACGAATTACTTTTGCTTTTATCCGTCAAAACCTCGAAGCCGTATTCGTTTAAAATGTCGATATCGTCATAAAGCGTTTTTCTGTCGCAAAGCAAACCGTGTGATTTCAATTTTTCAAGCAATTCATTTGTAGTAAGCTTATGATTTTCATCTGTTTCGCTTTTTAAAATTTCATAGAGAATCAAAATTCTTATTTTTTGTCCATTGTGTACACTACTCATAATTTAGATTTTATCACGCAATTCATAACTAAGTAAATAGTCAATTGTTCAAAAAAACGGACAATTCATTAATAAATTATTTTATTAAGTCATTGCGTTCTCATAAAGAGAAAAACACTTCCGTTTTTAGATTTAAAAACAACATACGCGCATTTGTCAATATAATAAAAAACGCCCCGCTTAGTCGAAGATAAATAACAAATTTAAATATCGACTAAAACAAGGCAATTTGGTTTAAGTAAAATTATTCTTATTTAAAATTCAAAACGATACGCCGCTGACGGCAAAACATAAACTTTTAAAGGCGAAACTCATCATCTGAATCGTCGCCTTGCACTACGTTTTGCAAAGAAAACGCTCTGCGAATACTGTTTAACGTATCTTTTTTATTTGCACACCATTGCGGCGCAACAAGAATCTTCTTAGGCGGGTCGCCCGTAAGACGGTGAATTACGACGTTTGGTGGCAGAATTTTTATGCATTTGCAAAGCAAATCTAAATACTCCTCTTTATCCAAAACTTTAACCTGTCCTGAATTGTAAAGCCTTTCAAGTTCCGTTCCTTTAAGCACCTGCAAATTTTGCAATTTTATGCCGTCAGTCAACTGTCCGACAAGACGTACCGATTCTAAAATCATTTGCTCGGTTTCGCCCGGCAAACCTAAAATCAGATGCGTTACGACGTTTATGCCGATTTTTTTTAATTCTTCGACAGCTTTTAAGTATACGACAAGGTCGTATCCTCGATTTATAAACTTTGCCGTTTTATCATGAATCGTCTGCAAACCGAGTTCAACGTATAACGGTTTGATTTTATTTAAATCTTTCAGCACGTTTAAAACTTCCGTTCCAAGACAGTCGGGGCGAGTTGCAATGCTAAGAGCTACCACGTCGGGGTGCGAAATAGCCGCCGTAAAAATTTTTTTTAAAAACCTCGGTTCTCCGTACGTGTTCGAAAAATTTTGAAAATACGCTATATATTTGCTTTTTGCTTTAAACTTAACTTTTTCTTTTGCGCGTTCTATCTGCAAACCTATATCGTCGCAGAAAGGTTCGGCAAACTCTCCGCTTCCGCCGTCAGAACAAAATATGCAACCGCCGTATGACAATGTGCCGTCACGGTTGGGACAAGTCATTCCGCCGTCCAATGAAAGTTTATAAACCTTTTCACCGAAAACAGAAATTAAATTTTCGCTTAATCCGTTATATTTGTACATATCGATATATTATCATAAAAAATCGATTTTTAAAACGATTCGCATTCATATATGTTTTTATATGTTTTTTACGTCCCGTTTAAACTCCGTTTTGCTGACGGTTATTGAAAACACAAATCTTGCCGCATAAAAGATACGCAGCACGTTATACCCGACAGATATCCGTTTTGCTACGTTAAAATTCAGGAAATTACGAAAGAAAAATAAAAAAGCCGCAAAATTGCGGCTGTATAAATTATTAAACCGAAAAATCAGTTAACGCTTTGACTGACAACAGGCACTTTAAACGCTTCGTAAACAGTTTTAAATTTCAAGTTTAGATACGTGCTCAATATGCGTTATACGTTTATCTTCAGGCGGCAATTCCATATAGTTTCCGTATACCGTTTTAAGGTAAGTATCGGCGTCTTTAATACCCATAAATTTTACGCCGTTGAATTCATAATCGGTGTACTCTTCAAAAATCGAATACGGCATAAATTTCTTTTTGGATATAACGTCGGCAGTCGTTAAACTTCCGCCCTTTTTATGCTCTTTAAGCAAAAACTTTTCGTCCATTTTGCACACACGCTTTCTTCCGAGCAATAGTGCAACCATTCTGAGCAAAGCTACGACTATCCGTTTAAGACCTCTTTTTTCTTTTACGTATTCTTTGCTTGTAGCAATATGCATAACGTTGAAAATCGACGCTTTTATTCTATAACGCCTTTTTACGCTCTTTTTATCTCTTACCCTATAAACAGGAAATACGTCAATGTTTATGCCGTAATTTATTTCTTCCTTTTCAAAGTATTTATCGATAAGGACCGTTCCGTCTTTTTTGACTTTTGCCCAAAGCACCGTAGGATTGTCTCTTGTCGTATAATGCAAAAGGCTTATGCCGTCAAACTGTTTAACGCAAACGTCTATAAACTTGTCATAATTTTCCTTTGTCATCGAAATATCCATATCGTCGTCCCAAGGAATAAAACCTTTATGTCTGACAGCTCCCAAAAGCGAACCTGACGACAGTGAATATTTAATATCGTTTTTACGGCATATTTCGTCCACTTGCTTTAATATTTCAAATGCGCCGTTCTGCAATTTATTTAAAATTTCTTTTTTGTCAGAATTGAGATCAGTTATTTCCGCCATAATTTCCTCTCTTGTAATTTAGTTTATCAAATTGCAGACGATTTATCACATAGCGATAAAAGTTTAAGCCGTACTATGCCCTATAAAATTTTTTGCTTAAGTCCGTAACAGAATGACTTAAAAGGAGTTTAAGACTTTAACGATTTTAAACAAATTTAAGGCTTTAACAAATATAAACACATCGCAAATATTTCTCTGCAACGATATAATTATAAAATATTAAATTGATAATGTAAAGTAAAATAATTGTCAACTTACACGTCTCCACATGTATACTGCAATATACGGCGGCATATTGTTATGAGCAGCTCCGCCGCCCGTATATTCCATTCC
>CAMGKS010000034.1 GCA_946056785.1 uncultured Clostridia bacterium | reverse complement strand
ATACAAAGGGGAATATTATGCAATAATAAACAATATTGAAGTTCAAAGGTTTGATTCTTGTTTAAGAGCGGCTTTATATGAAAATTTTATTTCACACTATGCCGATAAAGATGACGCTGAAATTATTACTAGCGACAGAGATTTTATAAAGCAAGTAACGTTAAAATAGAAACTACACCAAAAGCCCGACTTCATAAAATCCTGTTCCGATATATTTTCGCTACGTCGGCAGTAAGGCAAATTTAAAAAATAGAATCGTAACGCAAAAAATAAATGACAAAAACAAACGTTTGCGCAAAAAAAAACGATATTGACAGAGTCTGCGATTTGATTCAGCCGCAATGGGTGAAAGTCAATCGCGAATACGAAAGATACAGTGATCTGAAGGTTTTTATAACATAGCGTTTGGAATTTTGAGTTGTGCGTTGAAACGATTCGAAGTGGCGTTGTTTGCTCACTTTATAAATTTTGCAATCGACTATTTCATTTCTTATAAAAACAGTCGTTAAACAAATAAAATTTAAAATTTAAAAGTTTGGCGTTTTGTTTGACATCGAATATTTTTAGCAATATAATTTTCATACTATGGCGTTTGTATAGCCAACTGGAGGGTTTATGGAACTTATTTTAAAAGACGGAAAAAGAATTTCCGCACAGGACAACATCAGTGCAATCGAAGCTGTTAAACTTATCAGCGAAGGATTGGCAAGAAACACGTTAGTTATAAAAGTAAACGACAAATTCGTATCGTTTGATGAAAAACTCAGCGGCGAATGCAAATTGGAAGCTTTTACTTTTGCCGACGAAATCGGTCGTGACGCTTACCGTCACACTTGTTCGCACGTTTTGGCTCAGGCAGTAAGAACTGTTTTCCCGACTGCGTTGTTTGCAATCGGGCCTGCAATTTCAAACGGTTTTTATTATGACTTTGAATTTAAAACTCCGATTTCTCAGGAAGATTTTGTGAAAATCGAAGCGGAGATGACAAAAATTATCAAAGCTAATTTACCTATTATTAAAACGACAAAAACAAGAGCGGAAGCCGAAAAGTTTTTGCGTCAGATAAAGCAGCCGTACAAGGTTGAACTTTTAGGAGATATTCCTGAAGGCGAAGATATTTCGTTTTATACGCAAGGCGATTTTACGGACCTTTGCAGCGGACCGCATCTTAACAGCACGGGCAGAATTAAGGCGTTTAAATTGACGTCGCTTACCGGTGCGTATTGGAGAGGCAACGAAAAGAATAAAATGCTTACCCGTATTTACGGTACTGCTTTCGATAAAAAGTCCGATTTGGAAGATTATCTCGTAAAGCTCGAAGAAGCCAAAAACCGTGACCATAATAAGCTCGGCCGTGAACTCGGAATATTTATGACGGACGAAAACGTCGGAAAGGGCTTGCCGCTTATTATGCCTAAAGGGGCAAAAATGCTTCAGATTCTCCAACGCTTCGTTGAAGATGAAGAAGAACGTCGTGGCTACGTGTTAACAAAAACTCCGTCAATGACGAAAAACAATTTGTTTATCACAAGCGGACACTGGGAGCATTATAAAGACAAAATGTTCTGGATGGGTTCGGAAGACTCCGAAGACGGCATAATGTGCTTGAGACCTATGACGTGTCCTTTCCAATTTACTATTTATAAAAACGGACTAAAAAGTTACAGAGATTTGCCTATACGTTATGCGGAAACCGCTCAGGAATTCCGTAAAGAAGCGTCGGGCGAGATGCACGGACTTATCCGTATAAGACAATTTACTTTGTCGGACGGCCATATAGTTTGTACTCGTCAACAACTTAAAGACGAATTTGCAGGGGCAGTAGACCTTATAAAATATCTTGCAAAATGTTTAGGTTTAGACGATAGCATAACGTTCCGTTTTTCACGTTGGGACCCGAAAAACTCCGATAAATATATCGGAACGGCAGAAGATTGGGAAAAGACTGAAACTGCTATGAAGAACATTCTCGACGACCTTAAAATCGATTATACGGAAGAGTGGGGCGAAGCAGCGTTCTACGGACCTAAACTCGACGTGCAAGGCACAAACGTTTACGGTAAGGAAGACACCTTGTTTACGGTGCAAATCGATTTTGCTCTTGCCGAGCGTTTCGATATGGTTTACGTCGACGAAAACGGCGAAAAGGTTCATCCGATTATCGTTCACCGTTCGTCAATCGGTTGTTATGAAAGAACGCTTGCTATGCTTATTGAAAAATATGCAGGCGCGTTTCCTCTTTGGTTTGCGCCTGTTCAGGCAAGAGTTATGTCTTTGACGGACAGAACGATCGATAACGCAAAAGCCGTTGCCGATAAACTCAGATACAACGGTTTCAGAGTGGAAGTCGATACGAGAAGCGAAAAAATCGGCAAGAAGATAAGGGAAGCTCAACTTGAAAAAGTACCTTATATGTTGATAATAGGCGATAAGGAGGCAGAACAAGGAGTGGTTGCCGTCAGATACCGTTCGGAAGGCGATCTCGGCACGATGTCCCTTGACGACTTGATAGCCCGTATGTCTGAAGAAGTTAGAACTAAAAAGGTGAATTGAAGCAAAGTGCAGTAGAATTTATCAAATTAATATCTGTTAAAATTTTATTTTAAATGAAAAAACTCCTTTAATTTAAAAGGAGTTTTTTAATATTGCACTAATTAAATTTTGCGGACTTTTATAACGTTATTTATTTATAACGTTATAAAGAGAGTTATCTTTCATTTCATTTAAAGCAATCTCAAAATTTCGGTTTCTAATTTTTATATTATTTAAATATTATCCATAGCATAGAACAGATTTGAATCTGATAATTTTTAAATATTTCAATCTATCTTTTAAAAGGCAGGAAATCGTCGTCTTCGTGCAGATTGCCTAAAATATCGTTGTCGATGAGAATTCCTCGCTTGACTGAATTGTAGCCGTATTTGTTTCTTATCCCGTCTATGGCTTTTTCAAGAGAAAGCTGTTTGTCTTCATCTCCGGAAAAAAACGACAGCTGATATGTGTCGGCGTTGTCCAGCCTTATTGCCCCGACGGTTATTGCCCGCAAAGGCGATTTAAAGTTGTGAATCTCAGTAAGAATGGATATTGCCGTTTCGCCAATCGTTTTTGCGTTTGCCGTTGCCGTAAAAAGAGATTTTTGTTTGCCTTCCCATTGAAGTAAGGTGTCTTTTATGCCGAGAGATACTCCGTTTGCTACAAGTCCGTATTTTCTTAGTCTCACGGCAACCATTTCGCTTAACGCATAAATAACGGTTTTTGCTTCATTGAGTGTTTTGATATCTTTCGGGGTAGTAGTTCCGTGACTGACCGATTTTGGTACAAACTTGTCATAATAGTGTTTTACCTGTTCGTCGCTTATGCCTTGAGCCGCGTCAATCATCTTTCCGCCTATAATGCCGAAATGAGAGGTGAGAATTTCTCTGTTTGCGTTTGCTAATTCTCCTATGGTTTTTACGTTCAAAGATTTCAGCTTTTTTGCGGTTTTGTTTCCTATCATTATTAATTCCGACGGAGACAAATGATATATTTTATCTTTAAAATTTTCACGGCTTAAAACCGTCACGGCATCGGGTTTTTTCAAATCTGAACCGAGTTTTGCAAGAGTTTTTGTAAACGAAACGCCGACCGATATGGTTAGCCCGGTTTTTGCTTTTACCTCTTCTTTAATTTTATATGCCATGCTTTCACCGTCGCCGAAAAGCGGAACGGATTCCGTTACGTCGAGCCAACATTCGTCGATTCCGAAACGTTCTACCCGATCCGTATAGCCGGTATATATGTTAAAAACGATATTGCTGTAATAAACGTATTTATCGAAATTCGGTCTTAAAAACACTACGTCAGGACATTTATGTTTCGATTGCCAGATAGGTTCGCCGGTTAAAACTCCCGCTTCTTTTGCAATCTGATTTTTTGCAAGAACGATGCCGTGCCTTAGTTCGGGATTGCCGCAAACGACAATCGGCATACCGGCATATTCGGGGTGTGCCAATGCTTCGACGGAAGCGTAAAAATTATTAAGGTCGCAATGCAGTATCGTTTTATCCATAAACTCATTATAACAAAAAATCTATTGCAAAACAATATACTTTGTTGTATACTTTATATAATAATTATGCGCAAAACGTTATAAATTAATTTGCAATTCGGTTAGCTGTTTTGACGTAAAATAAAATTGAAAAGGAGTCGCCAATGATTTTAGTTACGGGCGGTGCCGGCTATATCGGAAGCCATACGGTTAAAGAACTTCGCAGTCGAGGATACGACGTCGTGGTGTACGACAATCTTTCAACGGGGCATATTGAAGCCGTCGGTGACGCTGTTTTCGTCAAAGGCGATTTATTCGACGTCGAGCTTTTGAAAGATACTTTTAAGAAATACGGAGTAGATTCGGTAATACATTTTGCCGCATATTCGCTTGTCGGAGAATCTATGACTAATCCGATTAAGTATTATAAAAATAACGTATCCGGGACGTTGTGTCTTCTCGAAGCCATGGTCAGTTGTGACGTCAAATATCTTGTCTTTTCTTCGAGCGCGGCAACGTATGGCGATACGGGTGAGGATATCATCACTGAAAATTCTCCGCAAAATCCTACAAGCGTTTACGGAATGACAAAGCTTATGATGGAGCGGCTTATGTCCGACTTCGATAAGGCATACGGTCTTAAATACGTTGCGTTGCGTTATTTCAATGCGGCAGGAGCGGACGAAAGCGGACTTATAGGCGAAGATCACAATCCGGAAAGTCATCTCATTCCGATCATTATGCAAGTGCTGAACGGAAAGAGGGGAAAGCTCGGCATTTTCGGAGACAATTATCCGACTTTTGACGGAACGTGCGTAAGAGATTACGTGCATATAATGGATCTTGCCGACGCTCATATTAAGGCGCTCGAAAGCCTCAGAGCGGGGGCAAATTCAAATTATTACAATCTCGGCAACGGCAACGGCTTTTCAGTCAGACAAGTTATTGAAACCGTTGAAAAAGTCGTCGGCAGAAAGGTTAACTGTGAAGTTGTGCCACGCCGTGCAGGCGACCCTGCCGTTTTGGTGGCGTCAAGCGACAAAATAAAGCGTGAACTCGGTTGGAATCCCGTTTATAACAGCCTTGAAAAGATTGTTGCTTCGGCATGGAAATGGCATAGCACTCATCCGGACGGATACAAGACGAAGTAGATGTAAATAAAAAAGATACAAAGCGTACTTTACGGACTACTCGTAGCCTTAGCGGGCAACCTTGAACCTTGTTTTGGTTTGAATTAAAACGTTTCTATCGACGTTTTAAAAGGCGAGAATTAAAAGTTAACGACTTATAGCTTTCATATAAAGCGTAAGCTAACGAAAATAGCAAGTTGAACGCAATTAAACGTAATTTAATTGCACGACTAAACGTTTAAAGGGGATTATCATGATAACAGAAATAAAAATCAAAAACGAAACGTTAATGCCTGTTAAAAAGGCAGTTATTCCTGCGGCAGGATACGGAACTCGCTTTTTGCCTGCTACAAAAGCAGTGCCGAAAGAGATGTTGCCGATTGTCGATACGCCGTCTTTGCAATACGTAGTTAAAGAAGCGGTTGACAGCGGAATTACGGATATACTTATTATTACAACTCGCGGAAAGGAAGCTATCGAAAATCATTTCGACAAATCTTTTGAACTTGAAACTAATCTTGAAAAAGCGGGAAAAGAAGAATACCTTAAATTATGTCGGGATATAAGTTCGCTTGCAAACATCGAATACGTTCGCCAGAAAGAGATGAAAGGAAGCGGTTGGGCTGTGCATTATGCTAAAAACTTCGTAGGAAACGAACCGTTTGCGGTTTTATTCGGAGACGACGTAATTTATACTAACGATGAAGAAAAGCCCGTTACGAAACAACTTATAGACGCATATATGACAACCGGTACGTCGATTTTAGGCGTCCAAAGAATAGACGGCGAAGAAATCAGAAAGTACGGCGTTGTCGTTCCTGACGGAAAAACGGAAGGAAGGTTTACAAAACTTAAATCTTTGCTTGAAAAACCGAAGGGCGATTTGCCATCGCACCTGACGAGCCTCGGAAGATTTTTGCTTACGCCTGATATTTTTGAAATATTGGAACGAACCGCGCCGTCGCCTAACGGAGAGATTTATCTGACCGACGCTATCGGAACGCAAGCTGCCGAGCGTGGAGTGTATGCATATGAGTTTGTGGGCAGAAGATACGATATCGGCGACAAACAAGGCTTTTTGGAAGCGTGCGTCGAATATGCGTTGAGAGATAAAAATTTATCCGACGGATTTAAAAAGTATTTAAAAGAAATAACGAAAACGTTTTAATTTAAGCCCCTAAGCGGGCTTTTGAATTTTATGATACTGTGTGAATATTGTAAAAAAAGAGAAGGAAATCTTACGTATAGCAAAACGGCGAACGGACAATGCGTCGTTTTGCATCTTTGTCCTGTCTGTTACGAAAAGATGAACAGTTTAGGTCTCGATCCGTTTGAAGTCGTCAAAGAACTCATTGAACGTGACGGAACGGAATGTAATTCGTGCGGCTGTACGGTAAACGATTTTAAGGACACTTTTTATTTAGGTTGCAGCGATTGTTATAAAGATATGTACGACGCCGTTTCGGGGGCGATAGGAAGAGTGCAACCGGGAACTAAGCACGTGGGAAAACGACCGTATCGTCGAGGTGATTTATGAGCATAAACGATACCGTTATTTCTTCAAGAATCAGACTTGCAAGAAATATAAAAGGACTGAGTTTTCCTAAGAATTATAAGCAATACGAAACCGAAGCGATATATGACTTTACGTTTAAAGCGGCTAATGCCGTAAAGTCGGTCGAAAATTGCGAAACGCTTGTATTATCGTCGCTTAGCGAAATCGACAGACAGTCTCTTGTCGAAATGCATCTTGTAAGTCCAAATCTTCTTAAAAACAAGTTCGGCAGCGTAGTATTAAGTTCCGACAGAAAAATAAGCGTAATGCTAAGCGAAGAAGACCATATACGCGAACAGTGTATAACTGACGGCCTTAATCTTAACGAAGCGTTTAACAGGCTTAACCGTGTCGACGACGCTTTGATTTCGGCTTTGGATATAGCGTTCGATAACCGTTTCGGCTTTTTGACGGCATGTCCTACAAACGTCGGAACGGGAATGAGAGCTTCCGTTATGATGTTTTTGCCTGCTCTTAAAATGACTCATTTGCTTGACGACGTAATTATGAAAGTCGCAAGAATAGGCGGTTATACTTTCAGGGGAGCTTACGGCGAAGGCAGTGAAGCACAAGGGAACGTTTTTCAATTGTCTAATTCATATACGCTCGGTTTGAGTGAAAAGGATATAATCGACGGCGTGGAAAAAACGGCTGTCCAACTTGTCGAATGCGAAGATAAAGCCAGAAAAAAACTTCTTGCAGAGATGACGATTCCGCTTAAGGATAAGATTTGTCGCAGTTGGGGACTTATTACAAATGCTTATATAATGTCGTCAAGCGAACTTATGAGTTTATTATCCGACGTAAAATTAGGAATTATTTTAGGAATTTTGCCAAACTATGATATTAAGAAGCTTGACAGGCTTGCAGTGTTGTCGGGAGCGGCAATGCTCTGTCAAGGCGTTGGAATGTTATCGCCGGAAGAAAGAGATATCAAAAGAGCGGCTTTTGTTAAAAAGGCGATAAACGGAGATTGATATGAACGTAAGTGTAACTGAAAATTTTGAAAAGGTTTTTAATACGTCGATTCGTTTGGCGTCCGAAACTGGCGGAATTGTATATTCCGAACATATTTTATACGGCTTGGTAAGCACAAAAGGCTCCGTGGCTTCAAAAATTTTATCTGATTTTATTTCTGCGGATAGATTGTTAAACGGTTTTAGGTTGCATTCGGTCGGCGGTGCGATTTTTTCGGAAAGAGCAAACAGAATAAGACAGAGAGCGATTGAGGCGGCTTTTCAATCTAAAAGAGCGGCGGCAACCGAACATATTCTTTATGCCGTTTTGCTTGAAAAAGACAGCGTGGCATATTCGTATATGAAAGATTCGGGCATGAACCTGATAGCCTTGAAAAACGAATTGGAAAAGTCTTTCGGCTTTAAAACGGACGACGCGTATAAAAATTCAAATTCAAACGTTTTAGTCGCCGATTTCAACGACCTTATGGGAAAATTGAACAGCGGCATTTTATCTGAAAACGAAGGCGAAAAAAATCTGTCGTCATTTGCGGCGGATAAAAATTCGGGCGACAAAGTTTCTGCTTTTAGCGGAAGCGAAAAAATGCCGTCGGAGCTTAACAAATTCGGCATAGATTTGACTCAGAAAGCAAGAGAAGGAAAACTTGACCCCGTAATCGGCAGAGGCAAGGAAATTGAAAGGGTGATACAGGTTTTATGCCGTCGGACAAAAAACAATCCCGTTTTAATCGGTGAACCGGGCGTGGGAAAATCTGCCGTGCTTGAAGGACTTAGCCAGGCTATCGTAAATAAAAACGTTCCTGAAGCGTTGCAAAATAAGACTGTTTTTTCGCTTGATTTAACGTCGATTGTTGCAGGGGCTAAATATAGAGGAGAGTTTGAAGAACGTTTTAAGACGGCGCTCGACTTGATAAAATCAGCCGGCAACGTATTGCTTTTTATCGATGAAATACACACGTTGATGAAAACGGGCGGAAGTGAAGGTGCCATTGACGCCGCAAATATTTTAAAACCTATGTTGGCAAGGGGAGAATTGCAAACAATCGGTGCGACTACTATCGAGGAATATCGCAAATATATTGAAAAGGACGCAGCGTTGGAGCGTCGTTTTCAACCTGTTTGCGTATTAGAACCATCCGTTTCCGAAACGGTTGAAATTTTAAAGGGTTTGAAACCGAAATACGAGAGTCACCATAAAGTAACTATTACCGACGACGCTTTGCAAGCGGCGGCGTTAATGTCCGAAAGATACGTTTCAGACAGGTTTTTGCCCGATAAAGCCATCGATTTATTGGATGAAGCGTGTGCGAAGAAAAAGATTTATTCCTTTACGGTACCTGACGATATAAGAAATCTTGAAAGCAAGATAAGCAAAATCGAGCTTGAAATATCTTCTGCGGTGAGGAACGGGCAGACTTCGCTTGTGGAACGGCTAAATGCGGAAAAAGATTCTTTTGCAAGCGAGAAGCAACAAAAAGAAAAAGAATGGGCGGATAAAATCGAAAAATCAACGCCGATTGTAACGGAAAACGAAATTGCCGAAATCGTGGCGTTGTGGACGGGCGTACCCGTTACGAAACTTACCGAAACCGAATCGCAGAAACTTATGAATTTAGGTCAGCATCTTAAAGAACGCGTAATCGGACAGGACGAGGCGGTGGACGCAATAGCACGTTCTATAAAGAGAGCGAGAGCGGGACTTGGTGACGACGGCAGACCTATCGGAAGTTTTATCTTTTTAGGTCCGACGGGCGTAGGCAAAACGGAACTTTCAAAGGCTCTTGCGACTGAACTTTTCGGCGACGAAGAACTTATGATAAGAATCGATATGTCTGAGTATATGCAAAAAGAAAACGTATCGAAAATGATTGGCTCGGCTCCGGGATACGTAGGATACGATGAGGGCGGACAACTTACCGAAAAAGTCAGAAGAAAGCCGTACTCGGTTATATTGTTTGACGAAATCGAAAAAGCTCATCCCGACGTTTACAATCTGCTTTTGCAAATTCTCGATGACGGAAGATTGACGGACAGTCAGGGCAGGACGGTAAGCTTTAAAAATACCGTCATCATCATGACGTCAAACGCAGGAGCGGCGGCCGTTAATAAAGGAAATATAGGCTTTAATTCCGATGATGAAACGAAAGACTATGAGCGAAAAAAAGAAGCGCAGATAAATGCTTTAAAGAATTTTATGAAGCCGGAATTTATAAACAGAGTTGACGAAATTATAGTTTTTCATAATCTGTCGATAGAAAACGTTGAAAGAATAGGTTCGCTTATGCTCGATAAACTTATCAAAAAAATGTCGAGACAAGGTATTGAACTTGTCGTAAGCGATGAAGCAAAAGAATACGTTTTCAGAAAGGGATATGACCCGGAATACGGAGCAAGACCTCTTAAAAGAACTATTGCTAAATTGCTTGAAGACAGTTTGTCCGAAGAGATAATTTTAGGTAATATTCAGTTAGGCGATAAGGTCGAAGCTGTTCTTGAAAACGGAGAATTGACTTTTAACCTTTCTGAAAGCGATTAATGCGTGCGTTTAAGTTAAGTAAAACTTTTCACGTAAATAGGATATATGTTTATAAATTAAACGATAAAGGCGATTATATAAAGTGTTTCGCTTTTATCGTTTATTGATAAAATCGATTTTTGCATTAAACGTAATTGCTATTATTTAAGATTAAAACAAGTTCAAATAATTGTAAATTTTATTTAATTGATAATTTTACTTGATATTTCTTAAAATTAAACATAACCGATAATTAGCGTTAAAGATAAGTTGAT
>CAMGKS010000033.1 GCA_946056785.1 uncultured Clostridia bacterium | reverse complement strand
CGTTCTTTAATTCGGCAGGAAGAAGAGCAACGATTTGGTCACGAGCAGCTTCGCTTGCTTTTGCGTCGTCTTTTCCTTCTATCCATGCGTTCAAAGCAGCTTTGAAATCGTCAGATACTTTTGCTTCGAGAAGTTGTTTTGCATATCCTTCGAGAATGTTTCTTCTTGTCGTATATGCAAGATTCATGCCGTAGCCGAATTCGGCGTTGTCTTCGAACAAGCTGTTTGCCCAAGCAGGTCCGCGTCCTTTATCGTTCGTTGTGTATGGGCAGGTAGGAGCAGAGCCGCCGTAAATCGAGCTACATCCGGTTGCGTTTGCAACGAGCATTCTGTCGCCGAAAAGCTGTGACATAAGTTTTACGTAAGGAGTTTCGCCGCATCCTGCGCAAGCGCCCGAGAATTCGAAGAGCGGCTTCTTGAACTGGCTGTTCTTGACGTTCATAGATTTAAGTTCAGCCGTTGTTTCTTTAAGCGATTCTAAATATTCCCAGTTTGCAGCTTCCTTTTCGATCGAGTCGTCAAGAGGAATCATCGTGAGAGCTTTCTCTTTTGAAGGACATACGGCAACGCAGTTTTTACATCCGGTACAGTCGTATGGGCTGACTTGAATACGGAACTCATATCCGGCAAAACCTGTTGCAGGTTTTGTGATAAAGCTTTCCGGCTTGTTTTGCAAATCGTTTGACAAAACAGGGCGGATACAAGCGTGAGGACATACAAGCGAGCATTGGTTACATTGAATACACTTTGTAGGGTCCCATGAAGGAACGGAAACGGCGATACCGCGTTTTTCGAATTTGGTTGTGCCGGTAGGTACGTAACCGTTAGGATTGAATGCCGAAACAGGAAGCTTGTCGCCTTCTTGTGCGGCTATCGGAGCGATAAACGTTCTGAAATATTCGTCGTCGGCAACTTTAAGAGGAGCGGCACCGGTTGTAGTGGTAGCCCAGCTTTCAGGATATTTTACTTCGACAAGTTCTTTGATTGCGTTGTCTACGCAAGCATAGTTCATATTGACGATCGCGTCGCCTTTTTTGCCGTAAGTAAGTTTAATTTTTTCTTTCATATAACGCTCTGCGTCTTCGTAAGGAATGATGTTTGCAAGTTTGAAGAAGGCAGCTTGCATAACGGTGTTGACGCCTTTTGTAGTGCCAAGTGCCGTTACGACTTTAAGACCGTCGAGCGTATAGAATTTGACGTGCTTTTTAGCAATCATGTTTTTCATGGAAGCAGGAAGTTTTGTTTCCATTTCTTCCGGAGTCCATTGCGAGTTAAGAAGGAAAGTACCGCCGTCTTTAAGGTCGCTTAACATATCGTAACGGAGAACGTATGATTCGTTGTGGCAAGCAATGAAGTCTGCCTGGTCGATAAGATACGTGCTACGGATAGGTTTGTCTGAGAAACGGAGGTGAGAAATCGTTATACCGCCTGATTTCTTCGAGTCGTATGCGAAATATGCCTGAGCGTATTTATCAGTGTGGTCGCCGATAATCTTAATGCTGTTTTTGTTTGCACCGACCGTTCCGTCAGAACCGAGGCCGTAGAATTTGCAGGAAACGGTACTCTTGTCGGAAGCGTCGATTTTTTCCGTTACGGCAAGCGAATGGAAGGTGACGTCGTCGGTGATGCCGATTGTAAAGCGGTTCTTCTTTTCGCCTTTCATGTTTGCATAGATTGCGTTGACCATCGAAGGATTGAATTCCTTGCTGCCGATACCGTAACGTCCGCAAAGAACTTCTTTCTTGACGCCTTTGTCGGCTAATGCGGCAACAACGTCGATGTAGAGAGGTTCGCCTTGAGCGCCCGGTTCCTTTGTTCTGTCCATAACCGTGATAGTCTTAACGCTTGCAGGAATAGCGTTTACCAATGCGTCTGCCGGGAAAGGTCTGAAAAGTCTTACTTTGACAAGTCCGACTTTTTCGCCTTTTGCGTTGAGATAATCAACCGTTTCTTCTGCGGCTTCGGCACCCGAGCCCATGATAACGATAACTCTGTCTGCGTCTTTTGCGCCATAGTAATCTACAAGATTGTATTTTCTGCCCGTGAGAGCGGAAACTTTATCCATTTGTGCCTGAACGATTGCAGGAACAGCGTCGTAATATTTATTTGAAGCTTCTCTGTTCTGGAAGTAGATATCAGGGTTTTGAGCAGTGCCTTGTTGATGCGGATGTTCAGGGTTCAAAGCACGTTTTCTGAATTCTTCGATTTTCTTGAAATCGACAAGTTGTTTCATTTCGTCGTATTCGATTCCGTCGATTTTGCTAACTTCGTGAGAGGTTCTGAAACCATCGAAGAAACTGATAAACGGAACGCTCGATTCGAGAGTGGACAAATGAGCTACAAGCGATAAGTCCATAACTTCCTGTACGCTGTTTGAAGCGAGCATAGCAAAACCTGTCTGACGGCAAGCCATAACGTCCGAATGGTCGCCGAAAATATTAAGCGCATGACCCGCAACGCTTCTTGCCGATACGTGGAAAACCGACGGGAGCAATTCACCGGCGATTTTGTACATGTTAGGGATCATAAGGAGTAAGCCTTGGCTTGCCGTGAAAGTGCTTGTCAATGCACCGGCGGCAAGAGAGCCGTGGACGGCGCCTGCCGCACCTGCTTCAGATTCCATTTCAGCAATTTTGAGAACGTTGCCCATAAGGTTTTTTCTTCCTTGACCTGCCCATTCGTCGCAGTTTTCCGCCATAGGCGACGAAGGAGTGATAGGGTAGATGGCGGCAACGTCAGAAAACGCATAAGCTACGTGAGCTGCAGCGGTGTTGCCGTCGATAGTCATTTTTTTCATAAATACCTCCGAGATTTATCTAAATTTACTCTTTATCGTTATTATAATTCTATAAATAATTTAAGTCAAATAATAAAGAGAATAAATATAAATAAGTTTATTGCCAATTAATAGCGTAGCCGTGGCGTAATCGTAATTAACTTTACGCATTTTCAATTTAAACTTGTCCTACGGCATGATTTCAGGTAAATGCGGATAGAAAGCGAAACAAATTTAAAGCGAAACAAATTTAAAGCGAAAACAAATTTAAAGCGAAACAAATTTAAAGCGAAAACAAATTTAAGGCGAAAATAAATTTAAGGCGAAAATAAATTTAAAGCGAAAATAGTTTTTTAAACGTGCATAAGCGTGCTCAAAAACTAACGTGAAAGATAAAAGAGAGCCGTTTGTAAACGTCCGTTAACGATTGTGCAAAGCGTTTATTTGCAACTCTTGCAAAACGGCGAATAAAACAGGTTATAAAAAATTGTCAAAATCGGCTTGTGATGTTATAATGCACTTATGTCGCAGGAAGAAGTTAAAAACGTAAAATTTTCATATTCAAAGAAAGAGGAGAATGCCGTGTATGCTCTCAAAGGCATTTCTTTTGTTATAGAAAAGGGAGAATTCGTATCTGTCGTTGGCAGAAACGGCTGCGGAAAATCAACTCTTGCAAAATTGTTGAACGGACTTTTCGAACCGTCGTCTGGCAAGGTTACCGTGTGTGGATACGACACCAAAAACGAAGACACTATTTTTGAAATAAGGAAGAGGGCGGGAATGGTGTTTCAGAATCCCGACAATCAGATGGTGGCAACGATTGTAGAAGACGATATTGCCTTCGGGCCTGAAAATCTCGGAGTGCCTCCTGAAGAAATCGAAATAAGAGTTGCGTCGGCATTGGATACCGTGGGAATGAGCGAATACCGCCATGCAACGGCTTCTAAACTAAGCGGCGGACAAAAACAGCGTATTGCGATAGCCGGCGTACTTAGCATGGAACCTGAAATTTTAATATTCGACGAAGCTACCAGCATGCTTGACCCTAAAGGCAGGGGAGAAGTTATGTCCGTTGCAAAAAAGCTCAACGCACAGGGAATTACGGTAATAAACATAACTCACAATATGGACGAAGTGGTTATGGGAGACAGAGTTTTGGCGCTTAACGACGGACAATTGGTTTTCGACGGAACGCCGAAAGAACTTTTCAAAGACGTCGAGATTTTAAAAAGGGCAAAATTAGATTTGCCGCCCGTCGCTAAGTTCAGGAATATGCTGATAGAAAGAGGCATAAAAGTCAGCGAAGATATTTTGCAATCGAACGAACTCGTGGAGGAGATATGGCAGTTATTGAAGTAAAAAATTTAAGCTACGTCTACTCCAAAAAAACGCCGTATGAAAAAAAGGCGTTGGATAACGTAAGTTTTGAGATAAACGAAGGTGAATTTTTCGGAATCGTCGGAGCGACGGGAAGCGGAAAATCAACTCTCATTTCCCATTTCAACGTTTTAAACAAACCGCAAACGGGAAGCGTAAAGGTTCTCGGAATGGATTGTTCGGAGAAAAAGAATTTTCTTGCCGTAAGATTCGGCGTGGGAATGGTTTTTCAATATCCCGAATATCAACTTTTTGAAGATACGGTGGCAAAGGACGTGGCGTTCGGCCCGAAAAACATGAAACTCCCGAAAGAGGAAATCGACCGCAGAGTGAAGGAGTCGTTGGACCTTGTAGGATTGCCGTATGAAGTTTACGGCGAACGGTCGCCGTTCGAACTCTCCGGCGGTGAGAAAAGAAGGGCGGCTATTGCCGGCGTAATTGCAATGGAACCTAAAATTCTCGTGTTAGACGAGGTTGCGGCGGGACTTGACCCCGAAGGCAGAGATGAAATATTAAAACTCATTAAACGTCTGCAAAAAGAGAAATGTCCTACGATAGTTTTGATTTCTCACAATATGGACGATATTGCGGCATTGTCCGATAGAATACTTGTTATGGCAAACGGAAAGATAGAGCTTTTAGATACGCCTAAAGAGGTGTTTAAAAACGTGAAAAAGATGACGGATTTAGGACTCGGATTGCCTACCGCAACCGGAATGCAGGTCGAACTTGCAAGTCGTGGCGTAAAGTTTGACGACGTGTGCGTGACTTTCGACGAATTGGCAAGTCAAATCGAAAAAATAAAGGCAGGGGGTAACGGATATGTTTCGTGATATTTCGTTCGGGCAGTATTATCCCGCCTCTTCACCCGTGCACAGACTTGATCCGAGAATCAAACTTATTCTTACGGTTTTGTATATCGTCACCATTTTCTTTATAGAAACGTATTTCAGCTATCTCGTTACGTTTGTCTTTTTGATTGTCGTAATACTTCTGTCGAGAGTGCCTATGTTGTCCGTATTAAAATCGGTAAAAGGCGTTATATTTTTGGTTTTGTTCGCTTCCGTTTTGAATTTGTTTTTCGTTAAGACGGGCGAAGTCATTTACGAAAAGCAGATTACGTCCGTGTGGCATTTTATGATAACTTGGGACGGCGTTCACAATAGCATAAAACTTACGCTGAGACTTATTCTTCTCATTGCGGGAGCGTCTATAATCACTTTGACGACAACGCCTATGAGACTGACGGACGGTGTGGAAAGTCTTTTGAAACCGTTGAAACTTGTCAAATTTCCCGTTCACGACGTGGCGATTATTATGAGCATCGCTTTGAGATTTATTCCGACTTTGCTTGAAGAAACGAACAAAATAATCAACGCGCAAAAAGCAAGGGGAGCGTCGTTCGACACGGGCGGAATTTTTAAAAGAGCAAAAGCCATGCTTCCGATTCTCATTCCGCTTTTCGTAAGCGCGTTCAGAAGAGCGGACGAACTTGCATTCGCACTTGATTCCCGCTGTTACAACGCAACCGAAAAACGCACTAAAATGAAGAAATTGAAAATGCATTTTTCCGACCTTGTTGCAACGCTTATTACTGCGGGTTATGCGACGGTCATATTCTTAGATAGATATTATTTTATGGGTCTTGACCATATGTTTTTCCCGGAGGTTTTTTGATGCGGTATAAACTTACTGTGGAATATGACGGGACAAAGTATCACGGTTGGCAAAAACAAAAAAATGCGCGTACCGTCCAAGAAGAGCTTGAAACGGCTTTATTAAAACTCGGAATACAAACGGTTACTACGGCAAGCGGCAGAACGGATAGCGGCGTGCACGCAAAAGGACAGGTCGTGCATTTTGACGGAGACGTAAAGATTCCTTTAAGCAGTCTGCCTTTTGCCATAAACGCGTATCTGCCGGAAGATATTGCCGTCGTAAAGTGCGAAAGGGCGGCGGACGATTTTAACGCAAGATTCGACGCCAAACAAAAAACGTATTGTTACAGATTATACGTATCGAGGCTCAGACATCCGCTCTTTGAAAATAACCATTATCACGTGACGGGCGATATAGATTTGGACAAGATGAAAAAAGCCGCAAAAGTAATCGAAGGGGAACACGATTTCAAGTGCTTCGAGGCGTCCGGCTCGACTGTAACGGATACGGTTAGAACCGTGTATGAAATAAAAATCGAAACGAAAAAATTCATAGACTGTTTTGAAGTTGAAATTTACGTTACGGGAAACGGCTTTTTGTATAATATGGTACGCATCATAGCCGGGACTTTGCTTTACGTGGGACAAGGGAAACTTTCCGTTTCAGACGTGGAAAATATTCTGAAAAATAAAGACAGAACCGCTGCAGGTAAAACGCTTCCGGCAAAAGGTTTGACTCTTGAAGAAGTCGTTTATGAACGCTCTTAAAAAAACGGACGGTCTTTGGCAACTTTACGAACGTCGGTTGAGTTTGAAATTAAGTTTTACTAAAAAAGCGAATAATTAATTTAATTTTACCTTATTTTGCCCGTTTAAAAATTTAAAAAGTGTCGAAAAGTGCCGCATTTTACTTGACATAGTTTTTAATTTTTCTTATCATAATAAGGCTAATTTGGTTATTATGCCGTGAGGACTAGCCCCCTAAATGGCATTGACTAATAAAACATATACCCATTTGGAGGTTACATCATGAGTAAAGATTTGCAATCGTTTGCAAAAAACAATAAAACTTTTATGCCTACGGCAGAAACGGTTGAAAGAAAATGGTACGTCATCGATGCAACGGGTTTGGTTCTCGGAAGACTTGCAAGTCAAGTCGCGTCAATTTTGAAGGGCAAGAATAAACCGACCTATACGCCGCACGTCGACACGGGCGACAACGTTATCGTGATAAACTGTGATAAAGTCGTTTTGACAGGTAAAAAGTTGGAGCAAAAATATTATCGTTATCATACCGGTTATATCGGCGGTTTGAAAGAAATTCAATACAAAAAACTTATGAACGAAAAGCCGGATTTTGCAGTTTACAGAGCAGTTAAAGGTATGCTTCCTAAAAACAGCCTCGGTGCACAAATGCTTAAAAAGCTTCGTGTTTACGTAGGTGCGGAACACAACCATCAGGCTCAACAACCAATCGAGCTTAAAATCGAGGATTAAGGAGTGAATTATGGCAACTAAAAAAGTAGTTAAAAAAGTTCAATATATCGGAACAGGCAGAAGAAAATCTGCAATCGCCCGTGTTCGCCTTATTCCCGGCGGAGAAGGTCAGATTATAATCAACAAACGTTCTCTTGAAGAATATTTCCCGCTTGACACGACAAGACTTATCGTAAATCAGCCGCTTGTAGCTACGGAAACTACGGATAAGTTCGACGTATACGTAAACGTAAAAGGCGGCGGAATCACCGGTCAGGCAGGTGCCATAAGACACGGTATCGCAAGAGCTCTTTGCACGGTAGACAGCGCTGCTTACCGTCCGACGCTTAAGAAAGCCGGTTTTCTTACACGTGACCCGAGAGTTAAAGAAAGAAAGAAGTACGGACTTCACAAAGCAAGAAAAGCACCGCAATTCAGCAAGAGATAACCATGAAAATAAAAACCGACTTAAACAAGTCGGTTTTTTATTTAATCTTTAAAAACGAAAGGGAAATTGGAACAAACTCCATAGTTATAACCGAAATTGTGCATAATATTTAACGAACGCATTATTTAATTCAGAACGTAACGAAAGAATAATGAAAAATGGAAAATAATAAGGCGATATCGAAAAATTGCAATCACGCGATTTAGTTTATTAAACGTAAACGCAACGCTAAAAATCGACGGCTGTTTATTAGCGCAAAGATTTGTTTGTAAAATAAAATGCCTAGTTTTATACAATAAAAGTTAAGCCGCAAACGTAAAGATGTAAGGTTTTAAAGAAGGCGTTTAAGTATAATATTAAGAATAATATCACGGTCGCAAAATAGGGATAGTTCCTTTGACGAGTGTATATTCGCACGGAAAAAACGGCGACTGACGCTTGCCGTCTGAAATTGTTTACGACAAATTGCTCGGGTAAAGGCAATACGGTTTTAAGTTTTGCAAAACTAAGCGGCACGAATATCACGGCTTTGGTCCGTAACGGTTTTGACTGAAACTATCGAACGCTTATTAATTACGTTAAAAATATTGAAAAAAACAATATTTTGAGTTACAATAAAAAAGCTTAAAGCAAACTGAGAAAGTATATTAAACAAAAGATAAATTCGGTTGCACGTCAGGTAGGAAGTGCCGACGACAGTCGGCTGATTTCAGAGAAGGAAAAGACATGAAAAAAAGAGCTTCGATTTACGGGGTTTTACTTGCGGCAGGCAAAGGCGTTCGTTTCGGCGAAGCGAAACAATTTGTCATGATTGAAGGGAAACCGCTTATTGCATATAGTCTTAAAGTTTTTAGCGGGGCGGTTGATTGCCTTATCGTCGTTACAGACAAAAAACACATATCGACGGTCGAACCGTATCTTAGCAAAAATGCGTACGCGGTTGAAGGCGGCGAAAGCAGAGGAGAGTCTGTTTTAAAGGCTTTGAATTTTATAAAAAACAAAGGGGCGAACGAAAACGATATAATCGTAACGCACGATGCCGCAAGACCTTTTGTCACGAAAGAATTAATCGAACGCTCGATCGTTTTAGCGGAAGAATACGGCGCTTCTTCGGCGGGGCTTAAAGTTACGGATACGGTGGTAAAAGTTGATTATGCATTCGACGTTATCGAAAGCGTTGACAGAAGCAGTATAATGACCGTGCAGACGCCTCAGACCGTAAAGTTTGGAATTATAGAAAAATACTGCGAAGGAATAGAGCAGTTTACCGATTTGTGTTCTTTGCTTATTTCAAAAGGACAGACGGTAAAAATATTTAACGGCGACAGTGATAATATGAAAGTCACCTATCCCGACGATTTAAAAACCGTTAAGCGTATACTTGAAAAAATTAAAGATTGAGTTTATTCTTAATTAGGTTGCCATTAAGCAACGCAGCAATAAATCTGGCGTTCAATTTGCGGTTTTAAGTTTATCGCTTTTAAACGCGTATAGAGATAAAGACTAACGCTTTAAGCAAACTATGCCAAAGCTCGATTTATTAGGCAGGGCGGCAAATACGCCGAGGCGTAACGCATATTAACCAAAAAGTCGCAGTTCGGCAAACGGAAATAAAACGAGAAAAGGAAATAAAAATTATGTTTAAAATAAAAGACGATATCCTTGTTTCTTATTACGGCGATGAAAAAGAAGTCATCGTGCCGTTCGGGATAAGAGAAATAAGGGAATATTCTTTTTTAGATTGCAATCAGATTGAGGAAATAAATTTGCCCGATTCTGTTGAAATTGTTGAGCCGAGAGCTTTTTACGGTTGCAAAAATCTTAAAACCGTTGACGTGCAACGTTCCGTTCTCCCTTTGGGTTTCGACGATAAATGGCTTGAAGGAACAAACGCTGCGTTTACGCTCATTGAACAGGCTATCGGCGACAGCGATATACCGGACGGCTTGGAAATAGAAAACGATTCCGTTGTGGGGTATAAAGGCGAAGATAGCGAACTTATAATACCCGACGGGGTGGGCAGTATAGGCGACAAGGCTTTTTACGATTGTAAAACGTTAAGAAAAGTCGTAATATGCGACGGCGTGACGTCCATAGGCAAAAAGGCGTTTGCCCATTGCAACGGCCTCGAAACCGTGATAATGCCGGATAGCGTAAAAAAAATAGACGACGGGGCTTTTGAAGAATGTAGAAATCTGAAAAACGTTGAGCTGTCGAAAGGACTTAAAAAGATAGGCAAAAATGCCTTCCTTTATTGCGTAAGCCTTGACAAAATCGTTATTCCTGAAAAAGTTACTTCAATAGGCGTAAGCGCGTTCGGCGGATGTAACGTAAAAAGAATTACCATTCCCGCCAGCGTAACCGAAATAGGCGAAAGCGCATTCTGGAATTGTCCGTTGAATATTAGAAAGGTGGAAGGAAACAATTTTTATTTTCAAGGCGGAGCATTGTACGATAAAAACGGCAAGATAATATGGAAGAAATAAGTTTATAAAATTGCTTGTCGGAATGTTTTTCAAACGGAAGACCTTAAAAAAAAGATAAACAATATTAAAAAATAAAGAAAAGTTAAAAAGAAAAACAAAAAAGAAAAGCTAAAAAGAAAGCTATAAAAAATGCAATGAAAAATCATAAAGAAAAACGTAATGAAAACTTATATTTTCTGTATTTAAAATTCACGTATTAAATTTAAACGGAAAACGGCGTCTTGCTTAGCAAAACGCCGTTTTAAATTTTAAGCTACGATTAAAA
>CAMGKS010000032.1 GCA_946056785.1 uncultured Clostridia bacterium | reverse complement strand
ATTATTATAACATAGTCTATTATTTTGCGGGGTAATTATGGATTTAAGCAATTACAAATTTAAATTGGAATATTTTTCCGACGGCAAAAAATGCGTCGCAACCGACGACAGCAAAATTTTTTCTTTAAACAAGTTAAACGTAAGCGATGATTGCCTTAAAGTCGCTATCGTGCCTAATCAAAAAATCGAATTAAAAAAAGCCTCTTTCATTTATGATTTTGAATTCGACAAAGAGGACAAAATTTTTGTTAACGGCTATCAAAGTTGGACTACTTCGAGAGAGTACGGAGTTAAAGATAAGCAACTCGGACTGCGCAACGTTTCAAAGCCTAAAACTATTATCCGTACTTTTGCGGAATCTTGCGGCGATTATTCTTTTACGAAATACGGAAACGCAGGTTTCTTCCATAGTTTTACTTATTCTTACGTCAGAAACAACAACGATAGCAATATGCTGTTAATTGGTTCTATGTCGGAAAAAATGGGATATACCATTATCTACTTTGACGTAAAGAAGAATACTATCACGATTGAAAAAGACCTTGAAGGGCTTACAATAGATTCAGAATATCTCCTTTGCGATATTCGTAAATTCATTGGCACTTATGAAGAGGTGTTTGACAATTATTTCGGTGAAATGAATTTGCCGAAATTGAAACTTGACCACCTTTCAGGTTATACGTCCTGGTATAATTATTTCCAAAAAATAGATGAAAACATAATTCTCCGTGACCTTGAAGGCATTACTTCAAAAGCCGGTGATAAAATCAATATTTTCCAAATCGACGACGGTTTTGAATCTAAAGTCGGAGATTGGCACGTGCTTGACGCAAAGAAATTTCCTAACGGACTTAAACCTATTGTCGATAAAATTCATTCAAAAGGAATTATGGCAGGATTATGGCTTGCCCCGTTCTCTGCTGAATTTAAATCAAAAATCGTTAAAGAACATCCGGAATGGTTGATACGCCATAAAAACGGTAAAAAATTCAACGGCGGCTTTGCATGGGGCGGCTTTTGGGTTTTAGATTTTCAGTTGCCGAGCGTAAGAGAATATATTAAGAGCGTTTTCGATAAAGTGTTCGACGAATGGGGTTTCGATATGGTAAAGCTCGATTTCCTCTATTCCGCCTGTTACGTTCCAAGAAACAATAAAACAAGGGGAACTTTGATGTGCGAAGCTATGCAGTTTTTGCGTGAATGCTGCCGCGATAAGCTTATTCTTGGTTGCGGCGTTCCGCTTGCACCGTCATGGGGAATAGTAGACGCATGTCGTATCAGTTGTGACGTCGAGACGTCTTTTAAAGACAAATTCTATTGTAAATGCACAAATCAGGAAGTTATTTCCGCAAAGAACGCAATGAACAATTCAATATTCCGTCGTCATCTTAATCATAGAGTGTTTTTGAACGATCCTGACGTTTTCTTCTTAAGAAAGGACGGTCCGAAAGTGCCTAAATATAATTGGGAACAGAAAAAATTGTTGGCACAAATCAACAATATGTTTGGAAGCGTTTTGTTTGTTTCGGATAACGTCGGAGCTTACGACGGAACGCAGCTTCAAACTTTGATTGAAACTTTTGAAAAGTTTGACGGTACGATAAAGAATTGTGAGTATATCGACAAAAAACATATAAAAATAGATTACGTAAGGAATAATAAGGAACAAAGCCTTACGTATAACGTCTATAGCGGAGAATATACGATTGGCTGATAACGTCAAAAACAATTATTTTAAAATCAAAGAAGATTTGCCGAGTTCGGTTACGCTTGTCGCCGCCTCTAAAATGCAGAATATCGAAAAAATAGAGGAGCTTTTTAGCGTTGCTCCCGATATCGTGTTCGGCGAAAACAAAGTGCAGGAACTTTGCGATAAATACGACGCACGTTTTAAGTGGCATCTTATCGGACAGCTGCAAACGAATAAAGTAAAATATATTATCGACAAAGTTGAATTGATTCAATCGCTTGACAGGACTAGTCTGGCCCTTGAAATCGAAAAGCAGGCGGCAAAGCGTGATATCGTTATGCCATGTCTTGTTGAAATCAATATAGCGGGCGAAGAAGCAAAAGGCGGTCTGAAACCGGAAGAAGCCGACGAATTTATTAATTGGGCGAGCGGGCTAAAACATATAAAAATATGCGGTCTTATGACTGTCGCTCCTAATGCAAGCGACGACGTAGTCAGAGAGTGCTTTTTAAAGATGAAAAAGCTTTTCGACGCTCTCAGAATCAAATATAAAGATATGGACGTTTTGTCGATGGGTATGTCGGGAGATTGGAAATTAGCTGTCGAATGTGGCAGCAATATGATAAGACTTGGCAGAACGTTGTTCGGAGAGAGGAATTATAATGTATAACTATGATGACAGAAACAGAATGGGAACAAGAACGTTCCGTCCTGAAGGTCCTGAACCGCTCAGAAGCAGCGGAGTTTCTCGTACCGAGCTTATGTCAAGAGCTATGGAGGGTTCAAACGTAAATATTTATTCTCCTACTACGTTTGACGATATACAGACGCTGATAAATTTTTTAAAAAGAAAAGAACAGGTCATTGTCGATTTTTCTTCAATCGATAAAACCGGAGCCTGTCGCATTATGGACTATCTTAGCGGTGCAATTTATGCTTTGGACGGTTCGATTAAGGAGATAGCGGCAAATATATTTTTATTTGCTCCACGAGGCGTTACGATCACCGTTCCGCCTCAGTTCAGACGATGATGTGGTGGTATTTTTTAATTGAAGTTTTGATATTTATTGTTTTGCTGGTTTTTGATTTGACTTCAAAAACCGCTGTTTTTTCATTGTTCGATAAAACCGGAGATTATTATCCTGTTTTTGAAAATTTTATTGGTTTAAGAAAGGCAATGAATACCGGGGGCGGATGGAGTATTCTTAACGAGCATACTATCGTTCTTACGGTAATTACGGCTATAGTATTAGGTTTGATATTTGCCTTTTTGCTTTCAAAACCGAAGACAAGTTGGGTTTTGCGAATTCCGTTGATTCTTATTTTTACGGGCGGCATAGGAAATCTCGTCGACAGAATTTCTTTAGGGTACGTTCGTGATTTTATATTTTTTGAATTCTGGTACAGTTTCCCGACCTTTAATCTTGCCGACAATTTCCTTACGGTAGGTACTTTTTGGTTGGTTATTTATTTAATCGTTCAGATATTTATCGAAAGTAAAAAAGAAAAAGAGGCAAAACTTTTGTCTGCGGTAAACGTTTCGGATAAATCTATGGTTAACGATGAAATCGGAAGCGTTACCGTGCCGAAAATGAGTTTCAAAGAAATTTTAAAACTTATGCTTAACGAGCTTAAATGGAACGTCAGACACGGAGATGACGAAAATGTCTGATTGTCTGATTTGCGACGCCGACGAAAGGCTGGACGTTTTTTTATCGACAAAACTTTGCGTTTCCCGTTCACACGTAAAAAAAGCTGTTGAAGAGGTTGGTGCGGTAATAAACGGAGTCAAATGTTTTAAAGCCGGTTTCGGTTTAAAGCAAGGAGATAATGTAGAATTCACAATGCCGCAACCTAAAGAACTTGACCTTTCGCCGCAAAATATACCTATCGATATAGTTTATCAGGACGGAGATATTGCGGTTATAAACAAACCGCAAGGAATGGTCGTTCATCCTGCATCAAGCTATGATAATAACGATACGCTTGTCAACGCTCTTTTATTTTGTCTGGACAATCTTAGCGGAATTAACGGAGTAATCAGACCGGGTATTGTACATAGAATAGATAAAAATACTTCGGGACTTTTGGTGATAGCAAAAAACGACGAAGCTCACAAATGCCTTGCAAAGCAAATTGAAAATAAAACGGCACGCCGAATATATTATGCGTTGGTAGACGGCAACGTAAAAGAGGACGAGGGAGTTGTCGAACAACCGATAGGCAGAAGCACCGGTGACAGAAAAAAGATGGCGGTGGTCAAAAACGGAAAGCCTGCGAAAACTTTTTATAAAGTTATCGAACGTTTTGGCGATTATACGTTTATGCGGTTCGAGCTGTTTACCGGCAGAACTCATCAGATAAGAGTGCATATGAAATTTATTCACCATCCTATAACGGGCGACGACGTTTACGGCGGCAGTACAAAACTTTGGAAAAACGGTCAGCTTCTTCATGCAAAAGAATTGATTTTAAAGCATCCGGCAACAGGTGAAGAAATGCGTTTCGAGTGTCAGCTACCGGACTATTTTGAGAATATTTTAAAAAAACTGCGGTCTAAAACGTAAGCCTTTTTACAATTTACTTAAATTTCTATCAGCAATTTCAAAAAAAAATTTGCTATTTTAGGTGCAAATTTATTGATAAAATTTTCAGCTTTACGTTTGTAATCTTAATTTACGCTTGTAAACTAATTTACGTTTTTAACCTAATTTACGTTTGTATTTTAATTTAAGCCTTTTTATCTTAAAACACGCTATGTTTTTCCGTGTCGTCTAAAATTTCAATAATTTGCAAACGTCAATAATTTGCAAAACTTAAAGCACGTTCAAAATAACGTCGTTTAAAATTTAAATTTAACTGTTTAAATTTAATCTCATGATAGATTGTTAATATCAAACGTAATAAGTTCATAATGCTGCGTATGAAAATTTTAAACTAATCATCACACGATAAAAGCTACAGTATACAAGCGGCGAGCGGGAAATACGATTAAAGTTAGGTTTACAGACGTTACATATCAAAGTGAGTTGACAAACAAAAGTTTTGTTTAATATTTGTGGTTTTCTTCTCTTTTAAAATAAGTTGCCATATTAAAACTGTGGTGGTATAATATAAAAATATAAAATGCGATAACAAATTAATGGTTATTGACGTTGTTTTTTTGTTTTATTTAACGGTACAAATAAATAGCGCAAATAAGCGGAAAAAGTTTTAATATTTCGTTTAGTTGCAAAATACATACAAGCGAGGCTAATTATGGAATTTGAAGAAATGTGGAGTGACAGATTAAAAAGTCTTAAAGGCAATGCTATAAGGGAAATTTTTAAATTGCTTGCAAATCCTAACGTGGTTTCTTTTGCCGGCGGATTTCCTACGCTCGGTTTATTGCCAAAAAAAGAGATTTCTGCCATAGCCAACGAGATTCTAACAGGTGAGGACGCTGAAAAAATACTTCAATACGGCGGAACGGAAGGATATTCTCCGTTGCTAGAGTCGGGATTGAATTATGCAAAGCGTTTCGGCGTTCAGGGCGAGATTAAGAATACGCTTGTTATTTCAGGCGGTCAACAGGGCATAGACCTTATGTTTAAAGCGTTTATAAACAAGGGCGACGTGGTTTTGGTTGAGAACCCGACTTATCTTGCTTGTTTGCATATTTTAAAAACGTATGAAGGTGTGGCGGTCGGTGTAGACAGCGATGAAGACGGAATAAATATTGAAGATTTGGAAAACAAGATTAAGACGTACAGACCGAAAATCTTTTACGTTGTTGCCGATTTTTCTAATCCTACCGGAAAAACGTTGTCGCTTGAGAAGCGTAAAGCGATATGCGAAATCACCGCAAAGTACGGAGTTATCGTAATCGAAGATAATCCGTATGGCGAAATACGTTTTTCAGGCGAAAAACTGCCGTCAATCAAGTCTTTTGACAAAACAGGAAACGTGGTTTACGTTACGTCCTTTTCAAAAACGATTGCTCCCGGTTTGCGTACGGGAATTGCGGTTGGCGATGAAAGGATAATCAGAAAAATGACGATAGGAAAACAGGCGGTAGACGTGCACACCTCAAATCTTTCGCAAGCTATTGTCGACTTATATTTAAGACGCGGACTTTTGCAACCGCATTTAAAAGAGATTATTCCCGTATATAAAAGCAAAAAGGAAGCAATGTACGGTGCAATTCAAAAATATATGCCTTTAGATAGGGTTAAGTTTACAAATCCTGACGGCGGACTCTTTATATGGGGAGAATTTTTTGACAAATCGGTGGACCTTGACAAGTGCTTTATGGACTGCGTAACGAAAACCGATACGGCGTATGTGTCGGGAAGCAGTTTTTTTGCAAAAGAGGGTATAACGAATTGCCTGAGATTGAATTACAGCAATGCTTCTATTGAACAAATAGAAAACGGAATAAAAAAACTCGGCAACTATTTTAAGGAGAATTTATAATGGCGGAAAATATCATCGACACTCTGAAAGCCAGAGGATTTGTAAAACAGATTGTAAAAGAAGAAGAATTGTATAAATTGCTCGGAAGCGAACCTACTACTTTCTATATAGGGTTTGACCCGACTGCGGACAGTTTGCACGTCGGACATTTCATGCAACTCATAGTTATGAGCCATATGCAGAAAGCCGGTCACAGACCGTTGGTACTTATAGGCGGAGGTACGGCAATGGTTGGCGACCCTTCGGGAAGGTCGGATATGCGTTCGATGATGTCAAAGGAAACGATTGCTCACAACGTAGAATGCTTTAAAAAGCAAATGTCGAAATTCGTTTCTTTTGAGGGCGACAATGCCGCAATTATCGTCAATAATGCCGATTGGCTTTTAAATTTGAATTATATCGACTTTTTGCGTGAAGTCGGAACGATGTTCTCAGTAAACCAGATGCTGACGTGCGAATGCTTTAAAACGAGAATGGAGAAAGGTTTATCCTTTCTTGAATTTAACTATATGCTTATGCAGGCATACGACTTTTTGGTTTTAAACCGCAAATACGGTTGCAGACTCGAATGCGGCGGCGACGACCAGTGGTCTAATATTCTTGCAGGTGCCGACCTTATCAGGCGTAAAGAGCAGAAAGAGGCATACGGCATGACGTTTACTTTGCTCACGACTAGTGCGGGAACGAAAATGGGCAAAACCGCAAAGGGAGCGGTATGGCTCGACAGAAACAAAACTACTCCGTATGAATTTTATCAATATTGGAGAAACGTGGCGGACGAAGACGTTGAAAAGTGTCTCAAACTGTTGACTTTCTTGCCGCTTGAAGAAATATCCGAATTGACGGCTAACAAAGACGAAAGAATAAATATTGCCAAAGAGCGTTTGGCGTATGAACTCACGAAACTCGTTCATAGCGAAGAAGACGCAATTTTGGCACAAACTCAGGCAAGAGCCGCTTTTAGCGGAGATAAGGAAAATATGCCGCAAAAAGAGATTGCCTCTGACGTAAAAACCGTTGTTGATATTTTGGTGGCCATTGGGGCGGCTCCGTCAAAAGGCGAAGCGAGAAGGCTTATCGACGGGGGCGGCGTTAAGTTGGACGGCGAAAAAGTCGATTCGGTGCAGGCTCAGATAACGGACAGTCAGGCGGCAAACGGATTTGTTTTGCAAAAGGGCAAAAAGAATTTCTTTAAGGTGACCGTAAAGTGAAATCGTATAAGTTTGTCGACGGAGAGTTTACAAACAGTATAGAGATTAAACATTCGGAATTTATTGCAAACGTAAAAGGAATCGCCGACGAGAGCGACGCATTAGATTTCATAATGCGTATTAAGAAAAAATATTCCGACGCAACGCACAACTGTTATGCATATATAGCCGATGAGAACGGACTAAATATGCGTTTTTCAGATGACGGAGAGCCGGGCGGCACTGCGGGGCAACCGATTTTGGAAACGCTAAAAAAAGCCGGCTTGAAAAAAACCGCAGTCGTGATAACGAGATATTTCGGCGGAATAAAGTTGGGAGCGTCGGGACTTGTCGGAGCATATACAAGAGCAACCGTCGAATGTTTGGAAAAATCAACGATCAAAGAAATGGAAACGGCGGTTTTAGTTAAAATAGCGGCAACCTTTTCGGAATGGGCACAAATTGAAACGTCGCTTAAAAAATTTGCCGCAATAAGTAATACGGAGTACGGCGACGGTGTAGTCGCCTGGGTTTACGTAAAACCTGATAACCTTGACGCATTCTTATCCGATATTAACTCCAGAACAAGCGGAAAGGTTAAAACGGAAATTTTAGAAAAAACATATTACGGATTTTAATTTTAAATAAAGAGGTATAGTTATGAAAATTACAATGGCAAAAGAATTGAAGCAAAAACCGGACAGCAACTGCCTCGGCTTCGGGAAGTATTTTACCGACCATATGTTGGTTATGAAATACGACGCCGCAAAAGGCGGTTGGCAAGAAACGGAAATTATGCCGTACGGCAATTTTTCTCTTGACCCGGCAAGCTGTGTATTGCACTACGGACAAGGAATATTTGAAGGACTCAAAGCGTATAAGAACGAAAAAGGCGAAATAACCATGTTCCGTCCTAGCGACAATTTCAAAAGAATGAATCGCAGTGCCGAAAGACTTTGCATGCCGACTCTTGACGTTGACAGAGCAGTTTCAGAACTCGAACAGCTTGTCGAACTTGAAAAAGACTGGATTCCTACCCAAAAGGGTACTTCGCTTTATATTCGTCCGTTTATGGTAGCCGATGAAGCGTTTTTGGGAGTTCATCCTTCTAAAAAATACATATTCTGCATAATTTTATCCCCTGTCGGAAGTTATTATGCAAACGGTCTTGCTCCTGTCAAAATTTACGTTGAAGACGAGCTTACCCGTGCGGCAGTCGGCGGTACAGGCGAAGCAAAGTGCCTTGGAAACTATGCCGCAAGTTTGCTTGGTGCGGAAAAGGCAAAGAAAATGGGTTATGAACAAGTTTTATGGCTCGACGCTGCGGAAAAGAAATACGTCGAAGAAGTCGGAGCTATGAATATGTTCTTCGTTATTGACGGCACGGTTGTAACGCCTATGCTTGACGGTTCGATACTTCCGGGCATAACAAGAAATTCAGCTATTCAGGTCTTGAAAAAGGGCGGATATAAAGTTGAAGAAAGACACGTTTCCGTTGACGAAATTCTCGACGCTTTGAAAAACGGAAAACTTGACGAAGCATTCGGTACGGGTACCGCAGCCGTAATTTCGCCTGTTGGAAATATCGGATACAAAGATAAAGTTTATACAATCAATAACAATGAAATAGGAAAAATTTCATTGTGGCTCTATGACCAGATTACGGGAATTCAGACGGGACGTCTCGAAGATACGTTCGGCTGGGTATATCATTTTAAAAAGTAGTGGCAGAGAAAGAAAGAAAAAGACCTTTTGACGTCGCTTTAGATTATTTGACAAAGTGTGCCAGAAGCGAAAAAGAAATTAAGGATAAACTGAGTCAAAAAGGTTATACCGCCGTCGAAATAGACGATACTCTTTCAAAGTTGAAAGAGTATCGTTTTGTCGATGACGGAGAATACGTAAAAACCTTTCTCGGCTTTTATAAAAACAAATTTGGTAAAAAGCAGCTTGAACTTAAACTTGTAACCGTAAAAGGGATAGATAAGGACCTTGCAAAAGAAATTATCGACGACGTATTGTCCGATGACGAAGAAATCGAAAAGGCTACAAGTTTTGCAAAAAAATATTTTGCACAAAAAAAATTGGACTTTTCTCGTGAAAGCATAGCAAAAATCGGTAATTGGCTGTATGGCAAAGGTTTTGAGTGGAATATTATTAATAAGGCATTATCGAATTTAAAAATGGAAATCGAGGTTGAAGATGCTTGATAAATTTAAAATCGGTAATTACACCGATTCTGAAAACAAAACAGGCGTGACTGTCATTCTTTGCGAAAAAGGAGCGGTCGCAGGAGTAAGCGTCAGAGGTGCCGCTCCAGCTACGAGAGAAACGGATTTATTGTCGCCGACTAAAACCGTACAGGAAATAAATGCGGTTGTTTTGTCGGGCGGAAGTGCATTCGGACTCGAAGCGTCTTGCGGAGTGATGGACTTTCTTTTTAAAAAGGGTATCGGCTATAATGCCGGAGGATATAAAGTGCCTATTGTTTGCGGCGCGTCGCTGTATGATCTTGAAAACGGGAACTTTGCGTATCCGGATAAAGAAGCGGGAATAAAAGCATGCCTTAACGCAAAAGAAAATAATTTTCAGGTCGGACTTATCGGCGCCGGTACAGGTGCAACGTGCGGAAAACCTTTGGGAATGAAAAGAGCGTCTGCCGCCGGATTGGGAATAGCAAAAGCAAAATTATTCGGTGTAAGCGTTGCGGTTGTGGTCGCAATCAATCCGCTTGGCGATATCGTAAAAGACGGGGAGATTATTGCCGGTTTAAGAATAGGGAAAAAGTTTCATTCAACGCTCAATTTGATTGGCAAAATAAGCGGATTTAAGCAAGTAAATACAACTATAGGTTGCATTTTAACGGACGCAAAACTTACTAAGTCAGAATGCAATGCTCTTGCCGACGTCGCTCATGACGGTTACGCTTTGGCAATAAGTCCTTCGCATACGCCGTTTGACGGCGACGCAATATTCTGCATGTCAAGCGGAGATAAGAAGATTGCTTATTTTAAGTTGGCGGCAATTATGCCTAAACTTGTTCAGGAAGCAATTTATTCTGCATTTAACGGCAAACCGACGGAATTAGAATTTCTTTCGGATGAAGAGACGGAACTTGACGTTCAATCTGAGGAGTGAACCGCTATCTATGTTTGAAGAATCGGTTAAAAATTTGCGGAAAGTAACTTTTGATTTTGTGAAAACATGTTTTCCGCAGCTTGATAGACAAATAAACAAAAGCAATTTAGGGCGGCTTATTATAGTCGGCGGAAGCACTAATTACGTTGGCGCGGTTTTGTTTGCCCTACACACTCAACTACGGACTGAGGTTCAACCACTGGTCGTTCAACCGCGAGACA
>CAMGKS010000031.1 GCA_946056785.1 uncultured Clostridia bacterium | reverse complement strand
ACTTCTTCTCTTGAAATATATTCAGGGTTGAACAAAATGCCCAAAGTACCCCACATATACGGTACCATATAATCTGACATTCTCTTTGTAGAGTTGCCGACTTTTATTGACGAAAATTCCGCATTGATTTTGTCAAGTACGTTTATATCGGTGGTTCCGTAACTTTCTATTCCGTTTCCTATATTATCCAAAAGTCCGGCATATTCCGGGTGTTTTGTCGTTATAGAAGTTTTCAAATCGCTTAACGAAATCAGCAAGTCGTTTGTCATGAGTTTTTCAATGGCGTATTCGCTCGGGGCAATAAGGTCAACCGTTGCGTCGCCTTGAATAAGCTTTGTAAGCATCGTTTCGTTGGTGTCGAAAGTGGTGTAGGTAATTTTCAAGTTTATGCCCGTCACCGATTTATAATAGTCGGCAAATTCGTCAAGCAAATCGGAATCTATATAGTCTTCCCAGTTATATATAACAAGGCTGTCGGTATTTTTACCGCTTGAAACGGCAGAGTTGCAACCGGTGAAGCAAACGATCGCAAAAGAAGCAATAATGGCGATTAAAAGCACGAATATAATTGTTTTTCTCATATTCCCGCTCCTTTGGAAGCGCGTTCCGATTTTTCTCTTTTAATTTTAACCGCATTTACTGTAAGTACGATGGTTAAGACCAAAACAAAAAGAATGGAGAATACCGCATACCAGAAAGGCTCTAAGCCTTGAACTCTTGCGTCGGAGTAAATATAGGTGGATAAGGTGTTTATACCCGTTCCCGCTCCTTTGTTGATCTGGGTGATGATGAAATCATCAAGCGAAATTGTGAATGCCATAACGAATCCGCTTAATATTCCCGGCAAAATGTAAGGAATTTCAACTTTCCATAAAGCTTGTGAAGGACTTGCTCCGAGATCTAACGCCGCCTCGTAAATGTTCGGATCCATTTTTTCGAGTTTCGGCAAAATTGACAAAACGACGTAAGGAGTGCAGAACGTAATATGAGCAATTATAAGTCTGAGATATCCTTCCGGGAAAGCGAACGTGGAGAAGAATACCATAAAAGATACGGCGACTACTATTTCGCTGTTTATGATAGGAAATTGGTTTACGTCAAGAGCCGCTCTTTTGAATTTTTTCTTGAATTGATAAATTCCTATAGTGGCAAACGTGCCCAATATCGTCGCTATTACGCTTGATACGACTGCGATAAACAACGTATTCAATACAGCGTCGAGCAGGGCTTTCGATTTTCCGCCCGATGCGAATATCGATCTGTATGCTTCGAGACTAGCGCCTTCTGCGAAAGAAAAGTTTGAGCTGTTTGAGAAAGAATATACGATTATTACTATAATCGGAATATACAGAAGGGCGAGGATAACGAAAATATACGCTTTTTCCAAAAACTTTTTCACAGCAGGGTCCTCCTTGTAGTGTTGTTGCTGAATTTATTCATCAAGAAGTTTGATATGAGAACGAAAATCAGCATAACTATCGACATAATAGAGCCTACGCCGTAAAGTCCCTGTTCAAATTTCATTTGAATGGAGTCGCCGAAAAGGAAAATCGTTCCGTTTGAAAGGAGTTGGCTTATGGCATAAGTCGATATGGTAGGTATAAAAACCATTGTGATTCCGGAAATTATTCCGGAGACGGACAAAGGAAGAATCGTCTTTAAAAGCACCGTCGCTTTATCGGCTCCCAGGTCCTGTGCCGCTTCGATATAGCTTTTGTCTATGCTCGATATAGTCGTGTGAAGGGGTAGTATCATAAACGGCAGATAGTTGTACACCATACCGAAAATAACCGTTCCCATTCCGAGTTCTATGCCCATAGCTACGAATACGGCTTTGGTGGCAAGCGTTCTTATGAGGAAATTGACCCACATAGGCAAAATGAATAATATAACTAAAATTTTCCCCGAACTGTATTTTGACAAAATATATGCAACGGGGTAGCCTATTAACAGACAGATTGCGGTTGTGATAAGTCCCACGAGAACGGAATTTCCCAAAACGATAAGGCTGCTTCTTTCGGTAAAAAACGTTTTGAAATTTTCCAAAGTAAGGTATCCATCGCTGTCGAGAAAAGCGTTTACCAAAATAAGTACCAAAGGAAGTATTACAAATATCAACATAAACAAGACGTACGGATAACCGAATACCCGTCTTGAAATTTTTAACGGCTTAATTTTTTTCATTTTCGGAATCCACCTTATCAGTAGCGGTCGTGTCTTCTTTTGCAGGCTCGTTTTCGAGCTTTTCGATTATTATTTTTTCAGGAGCGATTTTAATTCCGACTCGGTCTCCTTTGAACCAGTCGATTTCCGTATCCACAAAGAAATCGTAGAAATCGTCCGTACGTACTATGCATTGATAGTAACTGCCTTTGTAAATGCTGTTTACGACCGTAGCCGAAATTACGCCGTCTTCTTCGTCATCGGTAATTTCAACGTCGTCGAAATCGATTTTGACTTTGACTTTCGTACCTTCAGGCAAATCGCTTATGCATTCAAAATTTCCGCCGCAAATATTGACGAGATTTTTTGAAACGATTTCCGTATTGATTTCGTTTATTATGCGTGATTTATGCATAATGTGAAGGTCGAAAGGTTTTACGTAAATTCCGACGACAGCGCCTTTTTCTTGTGCGAGAGTGTCGTGTATAACAAGTTCGTTTTCGTTTGCTATTACTGTAATCTGATAATGGTCGCCCTTGAAAACGCAACTGTCTACGGTAGCCGTAAGTATAGCTTTTTTATCGTCGGCAGCAAGTATTTTAAAGTCTTCCGGACGTATAATTACGTCGATAGGTTCTTTCTTTTTGAAACCGTGGTCGACGCATTCGAAAACGGTGTCGCAGAATTCGACTTTGTAATCTTCTATCATTATGCCCGAGAGAATATTCGATTCCCCGATAAAGTCGGCGACGAAAGCGTTTGCCGGTTCGTCGTAAATCTTTTCAGGCGTGGCAATTTGTTGAATTTCGCCGCTTCTCATAACAACGACCTTGTCGCTCATGGTAAGAGCTTCTTCCTGGTCATGCGTAACGTAAATAAAGGTAATGCCGAGATTTTTATGCATGTTTTTGAGTTCGAGCTGCATATCTTTTCTCATTTTAAGGTCGAGAGCGCCAAGCGGTTCGTCGAGCAATAAAACTTCAGGTTCGTTGACCAAAGCTCTTGCTATTGCTACACGCTGTTGCTGACCACCCGAAAGGCTGGATACGTTTCTGTGTCCGTAATCTTCGAGGTCTACCATTTTAAGTGCGGCGTCCACCTTTCTTCTTATTTCTTCTTTTGTGAATTTACGATATTTGGTTATATAATTGCCTTTTCCGTCGTAATAAGGTTCTGTAGGAACTTTTTGAAGTTTAAGCCCGAAAGCTATATTGTTAAATACGTTAAGATGCGGGAAAAGAGCGTATTTTTGGAATACGGTATTTACTTTTCTCAAATGCGGAGGAAGGTTGGTTATGTCCTCGCCGTCGAAAAAAATCTGTCCGCTTGTAGGCGTTTCAAAACCGGCAATCATTCTTAAAGTAGTTGTTTTGCCGCAGCCTGAAGGTCCGAGCAAAGTAACGAATTCACCTTTTTTAATAACAAGGCTTGCATTTTTTACTGCTTCTTTTCCGTCGTAAATTTTACTGACGTTTTTAAGTTCGATGATGTTTTCCTTTTGCATATTAGCTCCTTAAAATCAAAAAGTAGGCGGGCTTGATACCCATATAATTTTTGCCGGACTGTCCGACTTGTTTTCGATGTAATGTACTTTTTTGCTTTCGAAATAAAAAGATTCGCCTTGTTTTACGACGTATTCCCGTTTTCCGATATTCAGGCAAATCGTTCCTTCTAAAACGTAACCGAATTCTTCGCCTTCGTGCGGCATATCGCTTTGCGTCATTTTGTGCGGTGCGATTTCGGTCAGGATAGGTTCCATTTCGTTTTTCTGTGCGTTGGGAACAAGCCAAACGATTTTTTGCTCGTCAGTCAATTTTTCGCAATAATCGTTTTCGCCGAAAACAACTTGTTCTCCTCCGTCATCACTGAAAAATTCAGACGGAGTAGTGCCTAATGCCGATAGAATGTCGAGCAGAGTAGCGATTGACGGAGAGGTAAGTTCGTTTTCGAGTTGCGATATATAGCCTTTTGTCAATTCGCATCTGTCGCCCAATTCTTCTTGAGTCAAACCGCCTTTTAGTCGCAAATCTTTTATTTTTGCTCCTATTTCCATATTGCTTCACCCCATAAAATGTTTAGTATTTTTAAACCGTCCGTTTAGCCGATAAAGTTAAACTAAATTTTAAGTTTAGTAAAACTAAACACAAATAACGATAAAAATTATATCATTTTGCATGTATATGTCAACAAAAAACATATTGAAAAGGAAAAATAAATCAAAAAAAGCCGACAATTTTTATTATTTATTTTTTTATGCCGTAAATTTAACGGACGGACGGGAAATTTTTGAATAAACCTTATGAAACGTAACTTGAATTTATTGAAACCTTAAAGCTGATTTGCGTGTTTTTTAAACTTAAGAGTATAGGATAAATAAACCTTTTTAGCTTTAAAATTTTTTTAGCTCTTAAACCACATTCAATATGGAGCGGCTATAAACGTTAACGCAGTTTATAGAAACCGTAGCCGCTTTTTGGTGAATGGAAAGCCGACAAAACGTAATTAAAATTTAAATTGGTTTTACGGTTATTAGCATGCGAAAAACGGCAAACGTTGTGCTTATGCGCGTTTTAAAACAAATATATTTAAAGTGCGTTAAAAACTTAAAATGCGTTAAAACTTAAAATTCGTTAAAACTTAAAACTGAAAATGCGTTAAAACTTAAAGTGCGTTAAAAACTTAAACGCATTAAAATTTACGCGCTTAATTTTGCGTGAGGGAATAAAGGCAAAGCGAATGTTGCGGCGTACATATTGAACATACTTTTGAAACGTGCTATAATAACGATATGGAGAAAGAAATTTGTTTTAGCAAACCGAGCGACGAGCTTGAAAGAAAAATTTATCTTGATAAAAAATATCATTGGAAAAACCCTTATGCCTTTGAAGATAATTTGATTTTGCGTAGAAAGCCCGAAAAGGACAGAGCGACCTGCGTTCGTCCCGCTTTCGTCCGTGATGTTGAAAAGATTTTGCATTTGCCGTTGTACAACCGTTATAGCGACAAGACTCAGGTTTTTTCGTTTTATAAAAACGACGATATCACAAGAAGGGGACTTCACGTGCAGATTGTTTCGAGAATCGCACGGGATATAGGTCAGGCGTTGAGCCTTAATTGCGATCTTATCGAAGCGATTGCGTTAGGACACGATATTGGACATACGCCGTTCGGACATGCCGGCGAACGTTTTTTAAGCGAGTTGCTTAGTGAGAATACCGGCAGATATTTTAACCATAACGTGCAAAGCGTAAGAGTTTTGGATACCTTATATTTGCGTAATATTTCTTTGCAGACTTTGGACGGAATTCTTTGTCATAACGGAGAATTTGAAATGAAAGAATACCGCCCGTCCGGGGCAATCACTTTTGAAGAATTCGATAGAAAAGTCGAAAAATGCTATACCGACTCTAAAGCATGCGAAAAACTTGTTCCGACAACGCTTGAAGCCTGCGTCGTCAGAATTTGCGATATAATCGCATATCTCGGTAAAGACAGACAGGACGCAAGAAAAGCGTTGCGTAAAGATTTAGATTTCAATTCCGACCGCATAGGAAAATCTAATTCGGAAATCATCAACAATCTTACGATAGATATTTTGGAACACAGCTATAAAAAAGATTATATTTTGCTCAGCGAGGAAACTTTTAAAGCTCTTAAAACGGCTAAGAAAGAAAACTACGAGTTTATTTATAAAAACGAAGAATTGGAAGAAAAATACGACAATATAATCAAACCTATGTTCCGTGAGGTTTATTATCGATTGCTTGACGACCTTATAAAGAAAGACGAAAATTCGATAATATACCGTCATCATATCGAGAATATCAACGATTGTTATAAGTACTGCGGCAAAAAACAGCTTTATTCCGACGGTGAACCGAATCAGATAGTCTGCGATTTTATTGCGTCTATGACGGACGACTATTTTATAGATTTGCACCGTTTACTTTTCCCCGACAGCAAGTATAAAGTTGAGTATATATCCTATTTTGCAGATTTTAAATGTCAATAAACTTTAAGCATAAACGCACAATTTACGCTTGCGTGGAATTTTAATTTAATGCCGCCGAAAACGGCATAAGTTGCGACATAAAAAAGACAAACTAAAATGCACGCAAACGGCAATTCGGTTAAGGAATTTAAAATCTTTGCGTTTAAAATCATACGCTTGCGGGCTTAATTGATGAGGACGGTTTTAAATTGATACCCGTGTATTTAAAAAATAAGTTATAAACCGGATAAGCAGATTTCGGAATAGCTTTTTAAGCGGCAAGCGACAGACTGAAAAAACCGAAAAGGCGGTTACGTACAGGGGCAATTCAAATAGGTTTGGCGGTTTTGTCGGCGATAGCGTTAAATCGGATAATTCTGCAAATTGGATAATGTAAAAAAAAATCATTTTTTGGAATGAAATGTAAAAATGCATATTGAATTTTTGATTTTGCTATGATAATATAAATATATAAAATCGTATGAGAAGGAGCAGAAATTATGGGTATCGATAAAGATTATAAAAAGTTGATAAAATCCTACAAAGAAGATTGGACGGCAATCAGCGCCGACCCTAACATTGATGAGGAGTTTATAAGAGAATTTTCCGATAAAGTTGTTTGGCGCGTCATTGCGGAAAAACAACAACTTAGCGAACCGTTTATTGAAGAATTTCTCGATAAAATGGAATTGACGACTATTTTGACCAAACAAAAAGTTTCTGAGAACTTTCTCAGAAAACATATGGACAAATTCAAATGGAGTGATTGGAAAGTTTTATCCTCTTGCCAAAAACTTTCGGAAAAGTTTATTCTTGATTTTGAAAACAGAGTAAACTGGTCGGATATTTCCGCCGGACAAGAATTGTCTGAAAAATTTATCGAAGAACATGCCGATAAAATCAAATGGGAATACGTAGCAAGATATCAGAAGATTTCAGAAGATTTCTTCTGGAAACATCAGGATAAAATCGACGTCAATTATCTTGTGAAAAGCCAGGTTGTAGACACAAAACGTTGGTCGAAGCAATTTCAGGAATTAAAAGAAAAAGAAGCGGCAAAAGCAGAAATTCTTTATTAGTATATTAAAACGCATTATATGTGAATATAATCGGGTAGTAGTAAGCTATGGCAGAGCCATAGCTTTTTCATTTTACGATAAATTTTGCCGGATATATTTTGTTAAACAAATTTTGCCGGATATATTTTGCTAATTTTTCGATTTGCTGACTATTCTCGTTTTGCATTTTGTAGACAGCAATTTATCGTCTACGATAATTTCTTCGCAGCTGCATACTCTGTCGTGATTGTAAATGCAATTTGCGTCACAGCCTACGATTGCTTCGGTGTCGGAGAGTTTATCTAATTCTTCAGACGCTTCTACGTCGGCAAATGCTTGAGCAAGAACGCCGCCGTCACGTTTGATTTTGGACATACACTTTGCCGTCTCTCCTATAGATATTACTCCTGCAAAACAGGTGTTCTTTAAATTATGTTCGCAATTTGAAGTATGGCATAAAATTTTTTTCATATTTTCCTCCATATAAATTATTTGCCAAATTTAAAATTATATACTGTTGAAATTTTTTTCGGCTTATGATATATTACTTACAATGAAGCTTAAACCTTAGGAATTTTGAAAGAAAGGAGATATTATATGAAAGTTATATTACTTAGTGACGTAAAGGGAACGGGCAAAAAAGACGATATTTTGGAAGTTAACGACGGATTTGCAAGAAATTTTCTTTTGAAGAAAGGTTTGGCTCAGGAAGCTACCAAACAAAACGTAAATATTCTTAACCACAAAAAAAAGGTTGAAGAAGAACGCCTCGCTCAGGAACTTGCAGACGCCAAAGTAGTTGCCGATAAAATTTCCAAAACGGAAGTAACCGTAAAAGTTAAATGCGGCGAAAACGGAAGGATGTTCGGAGCGGCAACGAGTTCGGAAATTTCTGCGGCTCTTAAAGAACAGGGCATCGATATCGATAAGAAAAAAATCGTGTTAAAAGAAAATATAAAAGAATACGGTCTTTACAGCGTGACGGTTAAGGTTTATGCAAACGTACCTGCAACGCTTAAAGTAAACGTGGTTAAAGATGTCAAATAGTTTAAGAGAGGACGATTTACAAACGGGTGGATTAAGGCTTGTCCAGAATCCATCTTTTTATTGTTTCAATTCGGATAGCGTCGTGCTTGCAAATTTGTGCAAAGTTTCATCAAAAATGAAAATAGCGGAGCTCGGAGCGGGCAGCGGCGTTATCTCCGTTTTGCTTGCAGGCAAACGAGGAGCGACCAACGTCGTTGCGGTTGAGAAACAACCTGAAATGTTCGAGCTGTTAAAAAAAAATATCGAATTGAACGGGCTTGCAAATAAAATTAAACCCGTTATGGCTGATATAAAAGACGTTTTTACAATTTTAAAACCTCAATCTTTTGATATGGCGGTGGTAAATCCGCCGTATGAAAAGGCAAACGGAAAGTTTACCGTAACCGATAACTGCCGTACCGAAAATCTTGCTACTCTTGAAGATTTCATATCCGTTGCTTCAAAATTGCTGTCTTTCGGCAAGGAGTTGTATCTTGTCAGTAAAGTGCGTAGGCTTGCCGAAACGATAGTGCTGTTAGATAAATACGGATTATCCGCAAAGGGGCTTACGATGATTTATCCTAAGTTGTCTAAAGGAGTCGACACTTTTATCGTAAAAGCCGTTAAAGGGGCAAAAAGCGGACTGACTGTAAAAACGCTTATAGAAATGCATGAAAACGGAGAACCAACCGATGAATTTAAGGAGCTTTATAAATAATGGCGAAATTGTTTATAGTCGGTACGCCGATTGGAAATTTAAACGATATATCCTCACGTGCAATCGAAACGTTAAAAAGCGTTGACGTTATTGCTTGTGAAGACACAAGGCATTCTTTGCCGCTTCTTAATCATTTCGGAATCTCAAAAAAACTTATAAGCTATCATAAATTCAATGAAGAAGAAATGAAGGGACGTATAGGCGATATGATTTCAGGCGGCGAAAACGTAGCTTTGATATCCGACGCCGGTATGCCGTCCGTGTGCGACCCGGGAGCGACTTTGGTATCATTTTGTCACGAAAACGGAATCGAAGTTGAAGTTGTTCCGTCTGCAACCGCTGTTACAAGCGCCATAGCGCTTTCAGGACTTAATGCGAGCGGTTTTTTATTTTTGGGCTTCTTGCCGTCGAAATATTCCGAAAAAGTTCAACTCCTTTCAGATTATGCTACGGTCAAAGTTCCGATTGCAATTTACAGTGCCCCTCACGATATTTTAGACGACGCAAAAGCTATGTATGAAGCGTTCGGGGACAGAAAAGCATACGTCGTTAAAGAATTGACGAAACTATATGAAAGAGTCGAATTTACTGCGCTAAAAGATTTCAATATATCCGAACCGAAAGGAGAATACGTTCTTATTGTCGAAGGCGGAAACCCGAGTAACCCTTTAAACGAGTTAAGCATAGAAGAACATATTCAAAGCTATATAAATCTCGGCGAAGACAAAAAGAATGCTATAAAACTTGTGGCAAAAGACAGGGGAATGAGTAAAAACGACGTTTATCAATTAGCATTGAAGTTAGGCGATAAAAAAGGATAAGATTTTGCCGGACAATCGATATGCTTTTTTAAATGCGTTTCATAACTTTGAAAGCGAAACGTTGTATTGGGATAATTTTAAATATCGGTTGTTTAGTCGGCAATCATTATAAATAATAATTACTAACGTAGGTAAAAAATGAATATAGTTTTATTGGAACCTGAAATTCCGCAAAATACGGGAAACATTGTCAGAACGGCGGCGGCTACGGGCAGCGTCGTACATTTGATCGAACCGCTCGGATTCGATATATCCGAAAAAGCGGTAAAAAGAGCAGGGCTCGATTATTGGCATTACGTTGACGTAAGAGTTTATAAAAGTCTCGGCGATTTTTTGGAAAAGAATTTTCACGGGGAATTTACGGAGAAAAATTCGACTTATAAACTAAACGAAAACGCAAGATTGTTTTATGCGTCTACAAAAGCCGCACACCGTCACGATGAAGTATGTTTTCAGGACGGCGATTATATAATGTTCGGAAAAGAAACTAAAGGCTTGCCGGAAGAATTGCTTAACGAAAATTACGAACGTGCTTTCAGAATTCCTATGATTGGCGACGTACGGTCGTTAAATCTTGCTAATTCGGTTGCTATCGTCGTTTATGAAGCCCTAAGGCAGACAGGGTATAGCGGTTTCAATTTTAAAGGCCATCTGACTAAATTTTAAGCGGCTTTAAAGTTGATTTTTTCCGATAGTTATCATAAAGGGGACGTAAAACGAAACTGAATATCGTTAAACGACGTAAAAGAAAACTGAATATCGTTAAACGACGTAAAGCGAAAATAAATATCTTAAAAGGCGACGAAAAAACGGTTCTTTGGAACCGTTTTTTGATTGTTTTATTGTTATAATCAATTTAAACAAAAAGCAAATTGTAATAGACAATTTGTAAAAAGTTTTTATTGCAAAAACAATGAAACGCGTAAACGTAAAAAAATTCACCGACCTGCCGTTTAAACGGAGTAAACGATTAAAATTTTGAAACGCTTTTCGAACCTGATTCTACGGCTTTAGTCGGTTTAAACAGCAGAAGGTTTTATGATTTATATTTATAGTTTAGCGGTTTTAGTTTT
>CAMGKS010000030.1 GCA_946056785.1 uncultured Clostridia bacterium | reverse complement strand
CTCCCGGTCACGCTGACTTCACTTATGAAGTTTCTCGTTCGCTTGCTGCTTGCGAAGGAGCATTGTTGATTGTTGACAGTACGCAAGGAGTTGAGGCGCAAACACTCACAAACGTTTATCTTGCTCTCGACCACGACCTTGAAATTGTTCCCGTAATTAATAAAATAGATTTGCCGTCAGCCGACGTTGACAAAGTCAAACTTGAAATCGAGGACATAATAGGACTCGACACGGCTTCCGCTCCTTTAATTAGTGCGAAAGAAGGAATCGGCATCGATGACGTTTTGAAGGCAATAATTACACAGTTGCCCCCGCCTAAAGGAGACGAAAACGCTCCGTTAAAAGCCCTGATATTTGACAGCTTTTACGATAATTACCGTGGGGCAATATCAATGGTCAGAATATTTGACGGAACGGTTAAAGCGAAAGACAAAATCAAGATGTTTGCCACGGGGAAAGAGTTCGAGGTCGTAGAAGTAGGTTGTTTTTCACCTAATATGCGTCCGGTTGATACGTTGAAAGCCGGGGACGTCGGATATATTGCCGCAAGCATTAAAAACGTGCGAGACACGGCAGTTGGTGATACAATTACAAATGCGGATAATCCTGCAAAAGAAGCATTGCCGGGATATAAAAAAGTTCAGCCGATGGTTTATGCCGGTGTTTTTCCTGCCGACGGAGCCAGATACGACGACCTTAAAGAGGCACTTTTAAAATTGCAATTAAACGACGCCTCTTTGCAGTTTGAGCCGGAAAATTCTTTGGCGTTAGGGTTCGGTTTTCGTTGCGGTTTTTTGGGGCTGCTTCATATGGAAATCATCGAAGAACGTTTGGAAAGAGAATTTGATCTTGACCTTGTTACGACTGCTCCAAGCGTATCCTACAGAGTGACGAAAACTAACGGGGAAGTTATGCTTGTAGAGAATCCTACTATGCTTCCGTCGGCTTCCGAAATTGATTATATCGAAGAACCGATAGTAAAAGCAATGCTTTATACGCCGCCCGAATACGTGGGAGCTATCATGGAACTTTGTCAGGACAAGCGTGGAACGTTTATCGATATGTCGTATATCGACCCGACTCGTGTTATGATTACGTACGATATTCCGCTCAATGAAATTATTTATGATTTTTTTGATACTCTTAAGTCACGTACACGCGGTTATGCAAGTTTAGATTATGAAATTAAGGGTTACGTAAAAAGCGACCTTGTAAGGCTTGACCTTCTTATAAACGGTGATATGTGTGACGCTCTCAGTCTCATCGTTCACAAGGATAAAGCCTACGAAAGGGGCAGAAAGCTTGCAGAGAAGTTGAAAGACGTAATTCCTCGACAACTCTTCGAAGTTCCTATTCAGGCTGCTATAGGCGGTAAGATTATTGCAAGAGAAACCGTAAAGGCTGTCAGAAAAGACGTTCTTGCTAAGTGTTACGGCGGCGACATAACAAGAAAGAAGAAACTTCTCGAAAAACAAAAAGAAGGCAAAAAACGTATGCGTAAAGTCGGCAGTGTAGAAGTGCCAAGTGAAGCGTTTGCAAGCATACTTAAACTTGACGATGAATAAAAATATCGGCATATACGTACATTTTCCTTTTTGCAAGCGGAAATGTGCTTATTGTGATTTTGTATCTTTCCCGAATTTAGAGCTTGAAAGCGAGTACGTTTCACTGTTGATTGATGAGATTTCCTCAAGCGACGTGAAAGGGAAGATTTCGACTGTCTATTTTGGTGGCGGTACGCCGTCCGTTTTGCATGCCGAAAATATCGAAAAGGTTTTGAGTGCTTTAAAAAACTTAAGCAATGCGGAATTTTGCCCGACAGAGCTAACTATTGAGGCTAATCCCGAGTCTTTGACATATGAAAAAGCGTTGTTTTATAAGAAAATCGGTTTTAACAGAATTAGTATAGGCGTTCAAAGTTTTGACGATTCCGTTTTGAAAATTTGCGAAAGATTGCATAATGCTGAAACTGCTTTAAACGCAGTAAAAATTGCAACCGATATTTTCGATAACGTAAGTTGTGACCTTATTGTAGGTTTGCCGGGACAATTTGTTGACGGGCTGACTGAATCGATTGAGATTTTAAACAAATTTAACGTTAAACACGTCTCTTGCTATACTTTGCAACTTGAAGAGGGAACTCGCTTGTATAATAGGGTGCAAAGCGGTAAATTGTCTTTGCCGTCTGAAGACGAAGTCTGTGACGCATTTAACGCAGTAAAACAAAAATTGAATGCGTTAGGTTTTAACAGATACGAAGTTTCGAACTTTTCTAAATTGGGGTATGAATCTCGTCACAACTTATCATATTGGCAGAGAATAAATTATATTGGATACGGAATTTCCGCTCATTCTTTAATTGACAACGTGAGATTTAACAATCCGTCAACCTTTGCCGAATACAAGGAAACGGTTTTAAACGGAAAGAGGCGTTTTGAAACTGTTTTAAGCGTCGACGACGTACGTTTTGAAAAATTGATGCTCGGATTGAGAATGACTAAGGGCGTTGACGTCGATTGTTTTGCAGGGTATGAATCGATTTTAAACAGATATAAGGACTTCTTTGATTTTAACGGCGATAAGGTTTCGTTTAATGACAGAGGCTTTGAAGTTATGAATTCAATTCTCATAGATTTTATGTGAATTTAATTAATACATATTTTACAATATATGTTGCTAAGTTTTTAAGCAATTTCGTGTTTATATCTAAAAAATATTTGCGTTAATTAACTGTCGTTAAAAAATTGAAGAATTCGGCAATTTTTAAACACTATAAATACATTTTAAGTTAACGTAAAGTTTTAATTTTTTTGTGTTCCGCAAGATAAGCTATTGTATAACAAAGTAGCAATAAAACGGAGAAAAAAAGAGCATAAATTCAAGATTTACTTGTTTTTATGCTCTTTTAATTTTGAATTTTAGCTGAAAGATTAATAAATTTATTGACAACTAATTTTTAAAATAGTTAAACAAACTTATATATCTTTAAACAAAATTATTCGTTAGCGTTCTCGGAGTTATCCGTTGTAATTTCTTTTGCAACGTCTTGAGTTTCGGCAGCTTCGCTCTCTTCTTTTGCCTTTAATGCGGCAGCTTTTTCGGCTTCTTTGTTAGCTTTTGCCTCCGCTTTTGCCGCTTGCTTTAACGCCTTTGCTTCGGCTTTTGCTGCTTTTTTCTCATCTGCTAAACGCTTTTTCTCAAGTTCTTTTTCCGTCATTTCCGACTCGTCTTTTTGCTTATCGAACGTGAAAGGAATTCCGTAGTATGCCGGACGTGCGATGAAGTATCTTGCAAGAGAAGCAAGAATTATTATTGCACTGAACAAATAGAACCAGTTTCTGATTGAAGTTATTGAAATGATACCCAAAAGTCCGATACTGTCAATCCAAGCCATATTCATATAATCGAGAATGCCTCGTCTTTCGTTATGCGTAGTCAGAACAGAAGAGTCGTTAGGGTCTGAATGAAGTTTCCAAGCAGACTCGAGAAATGGCCGTTTTTGCTCTATCATTTCATTTTCAGGAATCGAACCGATGAGGTCAAGGATACACCATTGATATAAATAATCGCTGTTTATAAGTTCATAATCGCCGCCCGAAACGTGTCCGGCTTCGTCGCCTGTGTAAATTACCGCAATATCGGTAAGGGCGTTGCCGTTGTACTCGAAAAGATAGTCCATATTTTCGAGGGCGAGTTCGATTGACAACGGGTCAAACGCTTTATAAGCTGCGTCAATCGAGTTGAAACATTTTTTGATGACCGTTGTTACTTCGGTGTTGTTTAAAGCTTCCTTTTTGTATTCGGCAATTATTTTAGCTTTGTAATTTTCGGTAAAACCGCTTGACGTAAGTTCAAGTTGTTTCCAAGGAGAATTCTTTGTGCTTTCTCTGTATTTTTTTGCATTGGAAACGAAGTTTGACTTTACCGTTTCGGCAGACGAGCCGAAAGCCTCGTCCATTGCGGCAAAAGTTTTTTCAGTCAGATTTCCGTTTTCGACGTTCCATTCAACAAACTTGTCGAAAAGTGCACGTTGCTTGTTGCTTTGGCTTTGTCCGTCCATAAGAACGTCTTCATATTTTATTGTTCCTTGCGTTGCTTTGTTGAGCAAAGGCGGAAGTACGATATCGAGGAAAATAGCAAACACGGTAAGGCAAACGAAAATTGCGATAATCATTTTTAAGCCTTGTTTGTTGAGAGCTTTTTTCTTGTCTTCGACGGAATCCATCTTCTTTTTTCCGACAAGTCTTATGACAAGTTCGGATATGCCTGTTGCCGCCCAAACTAAAGCTACCAGAATAATAGGCACGCATGCCGTTGCTCCGTAAAGTCCCGCTTGAATATATGGCATAGAACAAAGAATCGCTATAACCATAAGGAGAGGGAAACCTATGACGTATAACGCCACGTCGATAGTTATCATTAACGCTTTTTTAGCTGAATCACTCATTTTCTGTTCCCCCTTTTTTGTTTTCTGCTTTTTCATCGCTTTTGCGAAGTTTTTTAAGACAACAAGTAATCATTTCGTCTTCCGGAGTAGCAAGTCTTTTTTCGTTAAGCATATAAATGAGAACGTACATAAACGCTACGATGCCGATGAAAATGTAAATATAATTTCTGACGGCAAGGACCGGATAGAGCGAAGGTCTTGTTTCGAGATGAAGTTTGAGTTCGTAAAGGTCGTTGATAGACATATTCGATTTAGATACGCTTTCGGCAACCGCTTTAAGGACGTTAACTTTCTTTAAGCCTTCAACCGTTGATTCAGGGTTATAACCTTCTGCGGTAACTAAATCTTTAATTTTGCCTTCGAGATTATACGTATTGCCCGTTACGACGTAATATCTGACAGTAAGTTCGGATGACGGGGTAGCGTGCAAGACTTCGGTTTGATAATAGTAAAGGGCGATAATTTCTCTTGACGTGTTTATGTCTTTTTCAAGCATAGACGCAACGCCGAGAGCTAAACCGTCGCCGGTATCTTCTTCATAGTTATTGAATTTGTAATCTTTAAAGTTCAACCACTTGTTGATGCCGGTTTTGTTCATAAAGGCATCGGTTTCGGAAATGAGCTGATAATAAAGCATGCCGTCACGACGTTTTGTGTTGGTTACGCCTTTGAACCAACCGACTTGATATTCATAATTTTCCGTTTCAAAACCTGCGTTGAAAAATTCCGTAGGCACTTCGAGTTTGTCCGACAGAGTAACTTCAGCTTCTCCTTCGACTTTAAGTTTGCTTCCGTTTTCAAACGATACGGCGATGTTTGCACTGTCATTAACGATTTCACCGTATTGTTTGCTTAAAACCGCGTCCATAACGAACATAGGCACTGCCATAACGATTATGGCGACAGCCACTGTAACAATGGTTTGAAGCAGGCGGCTTTTTCTTAACGCAAATTTCATGCTGAAGCGAACGATTTCAACAATGGCCCACATGCCTAAAAGTATCAGAATGCCGTTTGCACAGGCGTCTGCATAAACAGGCTCGCCAAAGAAAGGCATAGATGCAATTAAGCCGATGAGGAACAAAAGTGGAAAACCTAAGCAATAGCAAACGATGCGTAAAATGTTAAAAAGTTTTCTTTTTTGCATAATTATGCTCCTTATCTTAAAATATGATTAAATTATAATATACGTTGCAATCTGTGTCAATATAATAATTTTTTAAAAACTTACAAATTAGTTCCAAATTTGGCAAATAAATTCTTGTGTATTTTCAATTTTATGGTATAATTGAAATGATATTCAGGAGGTACAAATGACGCCGATATTTGACAGTGCATTATCGAGTAAGAAAACGGCGGCTCCGCTTGCCATTATCGCTCTTCCGGGAGCTATGGAATTGGCAAAGCAAGTCGACCGACAGCTAATTAGAATGTTTGGTGAATCAAAAGTTGAAAATTCATTATCTTGCGATTCTTTTATTATTGATTCGGTTTTTCCGAGGTTTACGTCAGGTGACGGAAAAGCTATGATACTTGACACTGTCAGAGGTAAGGATCTTTATATAATTTGTGACGTCGGCAATCACGGCATCACGTACAATTTTTACGGAAACGAAATTCCTCTTACGCCTGACGAGCATTATGCGGACTTAAAAAGAGTTATTGCCGCATGCAACGGAAAGCCGTACAGAATTACGGTAATAATGCCGATGCTTTACGGCGGCAGACAGCATCGCAGAGCGGGCCGGGAATCTCTCGATTGCGCTTCCATGCTTCAGGAACTGCAAGCAATGGGCGTCAGCGATATTATAACTTTCGACGCTCACGACCCGAGAGTACAGAACGCCGTACCTCTTATGGGATTTGATAATTATTTTGCAACCTATCAGATTCTCAAAGCAATGAGAAAGAAATATCCGTCGCTCGATTTGCATGACAATTTTATGGTTGTTTCGCCTGACGAAGGGGCAATGTCGAGAAATATCTATTATGCGTCGGTTTTAGGCGTTGACCTTGGTATGTTCTTTAAACGTCGGGACTATACTAAAGTAGTTAACGGAAGAAATCCTATTATTGCTCACGAGTATATCGGCGGTTCCGTTGAAGGTAAAAACATTTTCGTCGCCGACGATATTATTGCAACGGGCGATTCGATAATCAAATTGGCAAAAGAGTTGAAAGAAAAAGGAGCAAACAAGATTTTCCTTTCAGCTACTTTTCCGTTGTTTACCGAAGGCGTTGAAAAGTTTAATAAGGCATACGAGGAAGGCTGTTTCGAAGCCGTTATTTCTACAAACCTTACGTACAGAATTCCGCAACTTCGCAGTTGCGACTGGTTTGTCGAAAGCGATATGTCCAAATATATAGGATATATCATAGCCGCCTGCAATTTTAATGAGTCAGTTGGAAAGCTTATTGACCCAATTGAAAAGATAAAGTTATTATTAAAAAAATAAGCGAAGGAGAAAATTTTGAAAATCACTTGGCTTGGTCACAGTTCGTTTAAACTTGTTGAAAGCACGGGAACGTCGATCGTTACAGACCCTTTCGATGAAGGCGTTGTCGGTTTTCCTATGCCTAAGGTGATGGCGAATGCCGTTACCGTAAGTCATAAACACGGCGACCATAATGCAATCAAGTCTGTTCTCGGTTCGCCGCAAATTATTGATGAATTGGGAGCTTTCGAAGTCGACGGAATACATATTCAAAGTATGCATTCGTATCACGATAACGTCAAAGGTGCAAAGCGTGGCGAAAACCTTATTTTTAAATTCAGAATGGACGGAGTTGAGCTTTGCCATTTGGGCGACATCGGCGAAGAATGCAACGTAACGATTGTTGAAGCTATTATGCCGGTCGATATTTTGTTTGTTCCGATTGGTGGAAATTATACGATTGACGCCGTTCAGGCAAAAGAATACGTCGATAAAATTATGCCGGATATCGTTATTCCTATGCATTATCGTACTCGTGATTGTGAATTGGATATTGATAAATTAAACGAATTTATTGATTTGTTTGACGAGGATGACGTTATTTATGCGGATTCCGATACACTTGAATACGACCGTGCCGATTTTGACGGCGAAACTACAAAAGTTGTTGTTTTAGATAAAGTTCAGCTTAGATAGTTGAACTCGGTTTTTTTGTTTTTTTTATTAGTTACGGAGGAAATATGTCCCAAAACGATTATACCCGTGAAGAACTTGAATCCATGGATATTTTTGCGTTACGCAATACTGCAAGAAGCGTTGGAGTTTCTTCACCGACCAAAAAAAATAAACTTGAATTAGTCAGTCAGATTATGGCTATTGTAAGCGGTGAAGTTGAACCGCCTCAACCGCCGAAAAAGGGCAGACCGCCGAAAATCGAAGAAAATGCGGTCGATGAAAAGAGCGGACAGTATCAACTCAACAACCGTTTTAGCGAGGATAATCAACTTAAGGACCAATCCGGCGAAGATGAAGAAAGGGAAGGCGTTCTTGAAATTTACGCCGACGGATACGGCTTTTTACGCGTGAAAAACTTTGAGTTCAGCGAAAAAGACGCATACGTTCATTCGGCAAAAATTAAACGCTTCGGTTTGCGCGATGGCGATTACGTCAGGTGCATAGCAAAAACGATTCAGGAAGGTAAACCGCCCGCGCTTAATACAGTCATTTCTATAAACGGCGTGCCGTTTGAAAAATGCGATAAACGCCCTAATTTTGATGAACTTATTCCGATTTATCCTGATGAAAGATTCTTTTTGGAACTTCCTAATAAACCTAACGACTATGCAACGAGAGCAATCGATTTGGTCGCTCCGCTCGGTAAAGGACAAAGGGCCCTTATTGTTTCTCCGCCAAAAGCAGGTAAAACCACTCTTCTCAAAATGATTGCTAATTCGATATCTTCAAATTATCCCGACGTCGTTTTGAAAGTGTTGCTTGTCGACGAAAGACCGGAAGAAGTTACAGATATGCAACGTTCGATAAACGGCGAGGTAGTGTATTCGACTTTCGACGAAGAACCCGAGCATCATACTAAAGCCGCCGAACTTTTGCTTGCAAGAGCTAAGCGTTTGGTCGAAATTGGAAAGGACGTCGTTATTTTGCTCGATTCGCTTACAAGACTTGCACGGGCATACAATTTGACTATTCCGCCTACCGGCAGGACGTTATCCGGCGGTATCGATCCGGGAGCGCTGTATAGCCCTAAACGCTTTTTCGGCTCGGCAAGAAATATCGAAAACGGCGGCAGTCTTACGATTATTGCAACCGCACTTGTCGACACGGGAAGCCGTATGGACGACGTAATTTACGAAGAATTTAAAGGTACGGGCAATATGGAAATTCATCTTGACAGAAGACTTTCCGAAAAACGTATTTTCCCTGCTATCGATATTGCAAAAAGCGGAACGAGAAAAGAAGAATTACTTTTGTCTAAAGACGAACTCGATGCAGTATGGTCAATCAGAAAAATTCTTACGACAGGCGATACGGCAGAGCAGACGGAACAACTTTATGCCAAGCTTACTAAAACTGTAAACAATAAAGAATTCATTGAAACCGTTAAAAACGAAATGTCAAAAATCCAGAAAGACGGCTACGTTTTTGTCGGTAAAACAAATTAATTTTGATTTGATGCGTCGCCACGCATCAAATTTTTTGTTGATAAATATATAAAAATTAACAAAGGCAATAAAAAATTTTTAAATGACAAACAAAGTATAAGTATTTTTATGGAAGGTGAATTATGAATATTTTCAAAAGATGTCCGCATTGTAATGCGAAATTGCAAGCAAAAGATTTCAATTTGGACGTAGAAGGAAAATGTCCTTTTTGCGACACGGAATTGTTTAATTTTGAAGATAAAGCTTTTGTCCGTGTTTTAAAAGAAGCACTTTTAAAAGAAGGCGCCTCGATTTTAACTCGTAACAATGAACTGTTGGAGTATGTAATCGCATCGCTTAACTCTGATTCTGAGAAAGTTCAAATATTAAAAAAATTGTGCGAAATTAATCTTATAAGTTCGTTTTTTGATTTTCAAGAAATTTGTGAGAAACACGGTAAATTTGAATACGTAGGAAAAATTGCATATAACGCTAACGTTGAAGATGAAATTGAAACAAAACTACGCGGCTTAAAAACCGATGACGGCAGATATGAAGACGTAATGCTGCTGGTTTTTTTAGCATTGGGCATTGACCCGATTTTACCTGAGTTTGAAATTGTCAATAGCAGATTGATTAGATATAACGGACATGATGCCGATGTAATTATTCCCGACGGCGTCAAAGCAATAAACGGAGGTGCGTTTGAAAATTGCGATTTTATATCGAGCGTTGTCATTCCCGATAGTGTAATTTTCATTTTAGAAAATGCTTTTTGCGGTTGTGAAAAATTAACCTCTGTTGAAATTCCTAAGAGTGTTGAGTATATTCATCCGTCTGCTTTTAATTTTTGTAGCAGACTTGTTGAAATTGTAAATTTGTCATCTATAAATATAAACGTTGATGACGTGTATAACAAAAATCTTGAATTGTATAATATTGAAAGCGAATTTGAAACCGAATTTAAAAACAGATATGAAGACGAACTTAATAATAATAAAAAACGTATTTCTGAAGACGCACTCTCAGATCTATATGCAAACGAAGATGAATTCGCACGCAAATTTGATAAACATGATAGCGATTTAAAAATCCAAACTTTAAAGGCGATATATAATGAATCAGGCATGACAAATTTGTTTACCGATAAGAACGGCTACGTTGTATTTGCCGCCGACGGTAAAAAAAGTTTAGTAAATTATGTAGGAACAGACAGCGAGCTCGTTATTCCTGACGATATTACGGAAATCAATGATAATGCATTTAGGAGATTAAATGAAATACGAAGCATCGTAATTCCTGATAGCGTTGAGAGAATCGGAGTTGATGCTTTTTATGGTTGTAAATCTTTAATAAATTTAACTATTGGTAAGAACGTTAAATACATACATAAAAGTGCTTTTGATGGTTGTTTCAGACTTGTGGAGATTTATAATAAATCATCTTTAAATTTTGAGAAGATTTCGTCAAAGGGAATAGTTAAAAACGTTTATACTCCGACAAGCGGAAGCAGTAAACTTTTTTATGACGCTAATGATTTTATCGTTTATTCGGATGGCGATTCTAATATTCTGGTGGGCTATTTAGGCGTCAATAAAGATATTATTGTACCTGAAAATATTACCGTTATTAACAGAGCAGCATTTTATCATAAAGATATAGAAAAAATTTCGTTGCCTGCAAGTATAAAGCGAATTGAAGAAATTCAAGCGAAGTCAACTAATTATGACGTTTATTATTCCGGCGATATTATGTCATGGTGCAATATTGATTTTGATTCGGATTCAATCTTTGCCGGTGGGAACTTTTACGTTAAAAACAAACTCGTAACTCATTTAGA